>USHR01000107.1 GCA_900554495.1 uncultured Collinsella sp. | reverse complement strand
CGATAGCGCCCGGCACTGCGGCGCGCAGGGCCTCGACGTGGCTTTCGCAACGACGGGCATACACCTTGTTCTCAGTTTCAATCATTCGTTACTCCACCTCGCTCTGAGCGGTCTCGGTACCGAACACAGCGCGGTACATCGGCGTCGCGTGAAGCTCCTCGGTGCTCTGCTCGAGCACGATGCCGGTCGCGGTCTCCACACCGTGCACGAGGGGCAGCGGGGTGGCGATGCCAAACCACAAGATCATGACAGCCAGGATGATTTCGGGGATAAGCATGAGCGCCGGGGCCTCATGCTTGCCCATGCCCTGGGGCGCATGGCCGAATACCGACTTGAGTGCGATGCGGGTGAGCGCGGAGATGGCCACGGTAAGACCGAGGGCGACCACGACGACCAGCCACATAGGACCGGCGGTAACACCGGCGACAAAAGTCAGGAACTCGGAGATAAACATGCCAAAGGGCGGGAAGGCACCAAGACCGAGCAGCGCCAGGACGGCGAGCGCGGCGGTTGCGGGAGCAACCTCGACGACGCCCTGAATCTTAGTCAGGCTACGCGTACCAAAGGCGTGCTGGATGTTGCCGGACACGCAGAAGGCAAGCGTCTTGGTAAAACCGTGGAACACGCAGTGCAGCAGGGCTGCGGCGATACCCAGTGGGCCACCGATACCCAGGCACAGGGCGATAACGCCCACGTTCTCCACAGACGAGTACGCAAAGCGGCGCTTGAGGTCGTCCTGGCGAAACATCGAAAGCGCCGCCACCAAAATGGACAGCGTGCCGACGATCAACAGCAAAAGTTGCGGATACTCGGCGCCCACGGCCTGGATGGTAAAGCCGTAGAAGCGCATGATCACAAGCATGGCGCACTTAAGCAGCACGCCAGAGAGCAGGGCCGAGACAGGGCTCGGGGCCTGGGAGTGGGCATCGGGCAGCCAAGTGTGCATGGGGAACAGGCCGGCCTTGGTGCCAAAGCCGATCACGATAAACGCAAAGGCGAGGCGCATGAGCGTCGGATCGAACTGGTCGGCATACGGCAGCACGCACGACAGGAATGCAGCCTCGTGGGCGTTGGGAATCACGTCGGCGGCGTTGGCGTAGATGAGCAGCGTACCGAATAGGCCAAAGGCCACGCCGGCGGTGCAGACCATCGCATACTTCCAAGAAGCCTCGAGGGCCGTCTTGTTCTTGTAGATACCCACGAGGAACACGGTGGAAAGCGTGGTTGCCTCCACGGCGGCCCACGTGAGGATCATGTTGTTGGACAGGCACGCGAGCAGCATGGTGAACACAAACAGGCTAAACAGCGCAAAATACTGCTTGGCGCGCTCGGCGGGCATGGAGCCCTCCTCGATATCGGCCTTTACATAGGGCAGCGAGAACAGCCCGGTAAGAAAACCGATAAAGCCGATGAGCAGCACAAAGATGGCGCCCAGCGAATCGAGGTGGAACCACAGGCCAAGAGCGCTCGCGGTGTCGCCGCTCATAAGGACGTCGCCGGCCGTCACAATCGACAGCACCAGGACGGCTGCGACGGAGACCAGGTTGAGACCGGCAAACACGTTATAGGACGTGTTCTTGGGCAAAAACGCCATGACCAGCGAGAACACCAAAGGAGTCGCGAGCAGGGCGAGAATCAACGTTTCCATGGACTACCCCCTCAGCTCGGACAGGTCGCGCGCATCGAGCGAGTGGGAGTCGTCCCAAATGCGACGCACGACGATGGACATGATGATGACGGCAAAGATGGCGTCGGTGGCGATACCGATCTCGATGATCTCGGGAGCGGTGGGGGCCAAAAGCGCGAGCGTCACATGGCTGCCGTTTTCCATAAGGCAGTATCCAAAGATCTGCTTCATGATGTTGCGCTGCGAAATGATGCAGGTGAGGCCCACAAAGAAGTGAGCGAAGCTAATAGCGAGGGCCGGAGTGGCCACCTCGGCGGTGGGCAGGCTCAGGCGCGTGACCACCGCGAAGCAGACGGCCACCTCCAGACCGGTGAGGATGATGGTCCAGGCCGGCTTGATGGAGGAGGTCAGCGTGCTATCGGCAGGCGAACCCATCTTTTTGTAGGCACGGTTGAGAATGAACGGAACGAGGATCACCTTGGTGACGAAGGCCGACGCGGCCCACATGAGAAGCTCGGTGGCACCGGTGGTGAGGCCCAGGGTGAGCAGCACGCCCACCAGGACAACCGACTGGATCGCGTACCACTTGATGGCGGACGGGATGGTCTTCGAGACGACCACCATGGTGGAGGTCACGATCAGAAGACCGCCCAGGATATTGACTAACGAATAACCCATGTCCTACCTCCTAACCCATCCAACTAGAGGACAGAGGACCGGCGACGACGACCATGATCATGAGGACGACGAACACGAACGCCATGGCGCGCGGAAGGGGCTGGCCGGCGGCCACGGTCTCGCTCGGCTCACCGGGCAGGACCTTACCCATCCAACGCAGGAACCATGCGAAGGTGGCGACGGTCTCGACGACCATGACGCACACGAGGACAAAGATGACCGTGTTGGTAGCACCAACCGCGAAGCCACCGGAAATGATCTGGAACTTGGAAAAGAACGTGCTCATGGGGGGCACGCCGGCGATAGCGGTCGCGGCGACCGCAAAGCCCACGCCCGTGACCGGGTACTTCTTCATGAGGCCCTGGATCTTGGGCAGCATACGGGTTCCCAGCGTGAAGCTGAGAGAGCCAGCGATGAGGAAGAACAGGGTCTTGGTGAACGCGTGGTTGAAGATGTGCTCGACGGCGCCGTTAAACGCCATCTGGCTTCCGAACACGGAGAGGCCCAGACCAAAGAACACGTAGGAGAGCTGAGCGATCGTGGAGAAGGCCAGCAGGCGCTTCATGTCCTTTTGCGGCAGGTACATAAGGAAGCCAAAGAGCATGGTGACCATGGCGTCGATAATGGCAACCCAGCCCACGATCTCGGGAATCTCGCCGGCAGAGACGAGTGCACGCGCGAACACGCACACGCCGACCTTGACCATCGAGGCGCCATGCAGGTAGGCCGAAACAGGCGTCGGCGCCTCCATGGCCGAAGGCAGCCACATGTACATGGGAACCTGTGCGGACTTGGCCCAGGCCGCAAACAGCACAAGCAAAAGGACGATAGCCTTGAGCTTGGCGTCGAGGCCGGCAATCGCGGTGATGGCGAAGGTGCCGGTGTGGGCAAACACGATGGCGGCGCCCAGATACAGGCCGAGCGCACCGATATGCGTAATGATCAGGGCCTTCATGCCGGCCTTCTTGGCCGTAGGCGACATGTAGTAGCTGATGAGGCCCCAAGAGCAGGCACCCGTGATCTCAAAGAACACGAGCTGGCCCAAAAGGGTCGAGCTGTACACAAGGCCGGCCATGGCGCCGATGAAGGTCGCGAGGTACGCGTAGAAGCGACGACGCGGTGCGTCGGGATGCTCACGGTTATTCTCGCTCATATAGGGAATCGAATAGATCACGACAAGGAGGCCGATACCCACAAAGGCGGGCGCGAGCAGCGTGCTCATGCGATCGAAGGTGAATCCCATGACGAGGGTCTGCCCAAACGAGATCAGGGGAACCTGCGTGTCGGGCATGCCGGCGCCAGCGAAATTCGCGGCGAGGGCGATGGTGCAGACCGTCGAGACGGCGGCACCCAAAACGCTGAACCACTTGGCGTACGGACGGGGGAACAGGGCGACGAGCACCGAGGCCACCATCGGGGCCGCGATAGCGACCAAGCCGAGAAGGGACAGACTGACTGCAAATGACATTGTTTCTCCCTTCTCCTACACGCCGACGACCACGAAGACAAACGCCAGAACGGCGATGCCCACGACGGCCCAGGTCTGATTGCCAAGAACCTTAAAACGCGAGCGCGAGCAGGAGTTCTCGATCACGCCGCATACGACAAAGTCGATAAGGCACTTCACCAGGAAGATGACTGCGCCCAGAACGGCGGCTGCGCCTACGGTTGCGGGCTCGCCCCAGGGGACGAAGATCGCGCAGAACCAGGCGACGACCAGGACCTGCTTCATAGACATGGCGAGCTTGGCCATCGCAAGCGACGGGCCGGAAAGCTCGGCGAGCGGGCCTTCCTGAAGCTCTTGCTCGGCCTCGGCCTGATCAAACGGCAGCTTGCCGAGCTCCATGTAGCAGGCAATCGCAAAGGCGATGCCGGCGAGGATCACGGCGACCGGCGCGTCGATGGCGCCCGTCATGATGTGCTGACCCATGGTGGCGATGTCGGTGGAACCGCAAACCAGGGCGGCGGCAAACAGCGCCAGCAGCATGGACGGCTCGATGAGCACGCTCATGAGCAGCTCGCGGACGCCGCCGATACCGGCGTAGGCGTTGGACGAATCCACACCGCAGAGGGCGAAGAAGAAGCGGGCGAGCGCCAGGCTGTACATGATGGTGATGGCGTCACCAAAGACCGGGATGGGGCTTTGTGCCGTAAAGAGCGGCAGACCCATCGCGAGCATAAAGGCGACGGCGAAGAACAGCGGCGGCATGATGCGCAGCGCAAAGCTCGCATCCTCGCTCTGGGACTCGGGGCGCGCAAAGAGCTTGGCCAGGTCGCGGTAGTCCTGCATGATGCCGGGGCCACGACGGTTGTGCATCTTGGCGCGGATCACGCGGCCGAGACCGGAGAAGAACGGTGCGACGGCCATGACGACCACGCCCTGCAGAACGGCAAGTACGATGTTGTTCATGCTCTCCCCTCCTTAACCCATTTGCACGGCGAGCACGAGGAACACCACGAGTGCCGCGACGATGTAGCAGATATAGATGCTGTAGTTGCCGCCCTCGAGCTTAGTCGCGAGATCGGCGAGCTTCTCGACACCCTTATGCGGGGCATCGACGAGAACCTTGTCGGGTACGGGCTCCACAGCCTCGGCCACACCGGTGAGCTTCTGGAAGAAGTGCGCGATGGACCAGCAGACGGCCGTGCAGCGGTCACGCAGCGTGTAGAGCGGCTGCATAAACCAGGACACCTCGGAGGCAAAGGTCGTGGCCACGACGGGCATATGCTCGTTGGGAGCATAGCCACATGCCCACGGCTGGGACTTCTGCACCTTGCCGACGGTCTTGAGCTTGCGATAACCGCAGGCAAGGCCGACGAGCACAACGAGCGCAATGGCGATCGCGGGCGTGGAGGTGGCAGCGCCGGAGTACTGGTTCATGAGCTCCATGCCCTCGGCGGCAAACACGCCACCGTACGGATGCAGCACGGACGCGGCGACATCGACCAGCACGGGCGCGATCACGGGAGCGCCAATGCCCAGCACGACGCAGATGGCCGCGAGCAGGCCCTGCGCAAACACCATGGGGGCGGGAACCTCCTTGGCATTAGCCGCGGCCTCGGAGCGGGGCGCGGAGGCAAAGGAGACGCCATAGGCCTTGACGAAGCACGTGACAGCCAGCGCGCCGGTAATGGCAAGTGCGACGGCAGCGAACACGGCCACGATCATGACGGCCTTGTCGCCCTGCATGGCGGCGTTAAACAACGACTGGTAGGTAAACCACTCGGACACAAAGCCGTTGAAGGGCGGGATGGCCGAAATGGCAAGCGCGCCAACGAGGAAGCAGATGGCCGTTGCCGGCATACGACGGAACAGGCCGCCCATCTTCTCCATATTGCGCGTACCCGTGGAGTACAGCAGCGCACCGGCGCCCAAGAACAGCTCGCCCTTAAACATCGCGTGGTTAAACGTGTGGTAGAGGGCGGCCATCAGAGCCAGGACGGCGATGCCGACCGAGTTGAGCGCCATGGCGGCCATGGAGGCGCCGACGCCGAGCAGAATGATGCCGATGTTCTCGACGGAGTGATAGGCCAGCAGGCGCTTGATGTCATGCTCCTGCAGGGCGAAGGCCACGCCGAGGACCGACGAGATCGCACCGAAGACCATGACCATAAGACCCCACCAGACCTGAACGCCAGAGGCGGAGAGCAGGTCGAGGCCCACCTTGAGGATACCGAAGATACCGATCTTGATCATGCCGCCGGACATGAGGGCCGACACGTTGGACGGCGCCTCGGGATGCGCCTTGGGCAGCCAGCCGTGCAGCGGGATGATACCGGCCTTGGCGCCAAAGCCAAAGAAGGCGAGCACGAAGCACACGGATGCGACCGCGGGGCTAAACTGCGTAGCGCGGAAATCCGCAAAGGCAAACGAGCCGCCGGCGAAGTTGGTCATGGTGAGGAAGCTCGCCATGATGAGCACAAAGCCCACGTGCGCGATCACAAAGTAGAGCCAACCGCCATGGATGGAGTTCTCGTTCTCC
Source organism: uncultured Collinsella sp. (assembly GCA_900554495.1). GTDB lineage: Bacteria > Actinomycetota > Coriobacteriia > Coriobacteriales > Coriobacteriaceae > Collinsella. Next base: position 85 of record USHR01000107.1, on the reverse strand, counting down.
TCGATCACGACCAGGAAGTACGAGGTCAGCGACATGAGCTCAAAGGCGACCAGGAACCAAAACACGTTGTCGGCGGTGATGACGA
>USHR01000106.1 GCA_900554495.1 uncultured Collinsella sp. | reverse complement strand
CCCTACCGGGAGTAGCCCCGACGGTTGACAAAACTATAGGAACACCCAATGACTAGTCTGAAATAAAATCCAGGCCCCGCTCCAAAATAGTTCGCCATGGTTTACTATTACGCTCATAAAGTAGTACGAGGCTAACAACGGGGGATACCATGGCAACGCAGGAAGCCTATGTCCAGGTTAAGGATCTCAAAAAGCACTACGGCGACGGTGATGCGCGCCTGACGGTGCTCGACGGCATCGACACGTCCATCAATCGCGGCGAGATCTGCGTCATGCTGGGGCCCTCGGGCTCGGGCAAGTCGACGTTTCTTGACCTGATCGGTGGCCTGGAGGATGCCGACGCCGGCTCCATCATGGTGGACGGCTGCGACCTCACGGTGCTCAAGCCCGCCGACCTGGGTGAGTACCGCCGCCGCGAGCTGGGCTTTGTCTTTCAGTTCTACAACCTGGTGCCCGACCTCACCATCAAGGAAAACATCGAGGTCACGGCGCACCTGTCCAAAAACCCGCTCAATGTCGACGACCTGCTGCGTTCGCTGGGCCTCTACGAGCACCGCAACAAGTTCCCGCGTCAGGTTTCGGGCGGCCAACAGCAGCGCTGCGCCATCGGCCGTGCGCTCGTCAAGAACCCGGGTCTGTTGCTGTGCGACGAGCCCACGGGCGCGCTCGACTATAAGACGTCCAAGGAAATCTTGCAGCTCATGGAAGACGTCAACCGCGAGTACGGCTGCACCGTCATTATCGTCACCCACAATGCCGCCATCGCGCGCATGGCCAATCGCGTGCTGCGACTGCGCGACGGGCGCATCGTCGAGGATGAGCTCAACGAGTCGCCCGTCGCAGCCGCCGAGCTCGATTGGTAGGCGGCGCCATGACACCTCTCGCAAAACGTCTCCCGCGCGAGCTGCGCCGCAATATCGGCAAGTACCTGGGCATCTTTCTTCTTATGTGCGGAAGCATCGCCCTCACCTCGGGCTTTTTGCTCGCAGCGCATTCCATCGGCTGCCTTATCGACGACATGCGCGATGCGTACACGATTGAGGACGGCCGCGTGACCACCTCCTTCGAGGCTACCGACGATCAACTCAAGGCCGCCGAGGATGCAGCCGGCGACGTCGGCGGCGTCACGCTCTACAAGAATTTCTCCATCGACGCCATCATCAAAAAGACCGCCGGCGACGACGGCACCAAGCGCACGCTGCGCACCTATGCGCACCGCACCAAGGTCGATATCGCGTCCTACTGTGAGGGCAAGGAGCCCAAGACGGACGATGAGGTGGCCATCGACCGTGTCTTCGCCACCAACAACGACCTCGCCGTGGGCGATAAGGTCGAGCTTGAGGGCCGCACCTACACCATTTGCGGCATCATGACCCAGCCCGATAGCCAAGCGCTGTTCCTCAACAACTCCGACTTTACGATCAATACCGTCACCTACGGTGTTGCCGAGGTCACCGATGCCGGCTTTGCCGCGCTTGAGGACGCCGGCGGCGCACCCGCCTACACCTACTCCTTCACCTTTGCCGATCGCGACCTCCCCACTGCGGATCGCATCGATGCGGAGCAGGATATGGTCGAGGCGCTGACCGATGCCGATGCGCGCGTGGATGACCTCATCGACGCCGATTCCAACCAGGGCATTGGCTACGCGCGCGACGACGTGGACGGCGACTCCATGATGTGGATGACGTTGCTCGACATCATCATCGTGATCATGGCGTTCGTCTTTGTGGTCCTTACCGACGCCACCATCGAGGAGGAGAGCGCCATCATCGGCACGCTGCTCGCCAGCGGTTATCGCCGTCGCGAGATCGTGCTGCACTACCTGGCACTTCCCGCCATCTTGGGCGTGGTCGCGGCGCTTTTGGGCACTGCGCTCGGCGTTGTGTTCTTTACCGAGCCCATGCGCAGCCTCTATTACGGTTCGTACAGCCTGCCGCCCTTCCAGGTGTACTGGAGCTGGGAGATCTTTGTGAAGTGCGCCGTGGTTCCCGCCGTCGCGCTCATCCTCATCACGCTGGTGGGTCTGCTTCGCAAAATGGGCAAGACGCCGTTGCAGTTCCTTCGTCACGAGGCGGGCGGCAAGTCGGGCACCAAGCGCGGCCTGCAGCTGCCGGAGCGCATGGGCTTTGTCTCGCGCTTCCGCCTGCGCATCTTCCTGCGTAATCTGGGCAACTTCGCCACGCTTTTCGTGGGCATTGCGTTTGCCTCGCTGCTGCTGCTCTTTGGCCTGGCGATTTTGCCCACGATGACGCACTACGCCGACAACCTCGAGACAAGCCTGGTCGCCGAGCACCAGTACACGCTCAAGGCGCCGCTGGAGCTCGAGGGTACTGCCGAGGAGCGCGAGCAGTGGTCGGCACTCGAGCGCTTACAATCGGTTGACGGCGCGCTGCTTTCCGCCGCCCAGGATGCCGATGACGAGCTTGACGACGTGGCCGATGCGGCGCAGGCGGCGGCCGATGCCGCGACCGCATCCCCGTCTGCCGAGAGCCTGGCCGCAGCGCAGGGTGCGCTTGCCAAGGTCCAGGACAAGAAGGATGCGCTCTACGCGCGCCTTGACGATCTTGCCGATGCCCTCGGCTGCGACCGCGACGAGGCTATCGACCTGATCGACAAGGCCTCTAAGATCGACGCCGACAACGACGACATTCACCCGGTCAACACGATCGACAACGGTGCAGGCGCAATCGCGCAGGCCGAGAAATACGCCGTCTACCAGCTGCAATACGATCGCGGCGACGGAAATGGCGAGGAGACGATTTCCGTTTACGGCATTTCATCCGATTCGCGCTATTGGAAAGACCTCAACGTCGGCGACGGACGCGTCGTCTTTGGCGGCGGCCTGCTCGACAAGTTTGGCTGGAGCGAGGGGCAGAAGGTCACGCTCCACGATAAGTATGAGGGCGAGAATTATTCTTTTGAGTTCGTGGGCAAGGACTGCGTTTGGGGCTCTAAATCGGATATGAATGTCTATATGAGTATCGATGACTTTAACAAGCTGTTCGACAACGATGCCGCCTACTTTAACGGCTATGTGAGCGACGAGAAGCTCGACCTCGATGCTCGTTACTTTGCCGGCGACACCACGCCCGACGACATGCGCGCCGTAGGCGACCAGTTCATCGGCATGATGAGCAAAATGATCGGAATGATGATCGGGCTCGCGGTGTTTATCTTCTTGCTGTTTATGTACCTGCTGACCAAGGCTGTGATCGACCATAGCGCCCGGTCGATCAGCTACATGAAGGTCTTTGGCTATCGAGATAGCGAGATCTCGCATCTGTACATTCGCTCGATCACGCTGTGCGTGGCGGCGTCGCTCGTGCTGAGCCTGCCGGTCATTATTGGCTCGCTCACGGCCATCTTCCGCTCGATGCTGCTCGCCTACAACGGCAATATCGAGATCTATGTGCCCGCTTGGTCCATGGCTGCGTGCACAGGAATCGGCTTTGTGACCTACCTGGTCGTGGCGCTGCTGCACATGCGCTCCATCAAGCGCGTGAGCCTGGCCGAGGCCCTCAAGGTGCAGGAGTAGTCCCTTATTGGTCATTGGGGACGCTCTTAAACGACTAGTCGTCGGGGACAGTCTTTGCTGACTTGCCGGCTCGTCGGCCGTGCTGGCAAGGACTGTCCCCAGCTGCCGGCAGGAAAGGAACGTCCCTAGCTGCCAGGCGGCGAGGCACTCATTTAAGTCCGTCCCCAATGAGTGGTTTCAGTCATTTAAGTCTGTCCCCAATGACTAGGTTCCGTACTTGACTTTAACTCTGCTTTAACTGGTACCATCCTCTATGTCTGTAACGCCATATAGACCGAGGGGATAGATCTATGACCGCAACTGCACCCGCAGCACCCGCTAAGGTGTACTTCACCAACCTGCGCACGCATGCTCGCGAGAGCCAGCTCGACAAGCTCAAGCGCCTCATCCGTCACGCCGGAATTGAGCAGATCGACTTTGAGAACAAGTTCGTCGCCATCAAGATTCACTTTGGCGAGCTGGGCAACCTGAGCTTTTTGCGCCCCAACTACGCCCGCGCCGTCGCGGACGTCGTGAAGGAGCTGGGCGGCAAGCCCTTCCTCACCGACTGCAATACGCTCTATGTCGGTAGCCGCAAAAACGCGCTCGAGCACATCGATACCGCCTACCAGAACGGCTTTACCCCGTATGCTACGGGTTGCCAGATCATCATTGCCGACGGTCTCAAGGGCACCGACGAGGCGCTCGTCCCGGTCGAGGGCGGCGAGTATGTGCACGAGGCCAAGATCGGTCAGGCGCTCATGGATGCCGATATCGTGATCAGCCTCACCCACTTTAAGGGCCATGAGCAGGCCGGTTTTGGCGGCGCCATGAAGAACCTGGGCATGGGAGGCGGCAGCCGTGCCGGCAAGATGGAGCAGCATGCCGCCGGCAAGCCGAACGTCGCGACCGAGCACTGCGTTGGCTGCCATGCCTGCGAAAAGATCTGCGCGCACAACGCTATCTCGTTCGACGGCACCCGCGAGCGCGAGCTTGCCAGCGGCGCTACTCGCACGGTGCACGTGGCTGCCATCGACCACGATCGCTGCGTGGGCTGCGGACGCTGCATTGCGGCATGCAACCAGGACTGCATCAAGCCCGGTTATGAGGCCGCGGCCGACGTGCTCAACTGCAAGATCGCCGAGTATACGAAGGCCGTCGTCGACGGCCGCCCGAGCTTCCACATCTCGCTTGCCATGGACATCAGTCCCAACTGCGACTGCCATCCCGAAAACGATACGCCTATCGTCAACGACATCGGCATGTTCGCGAGCTTCGACCCGGTCGCCATCGACCAGGCCTGCGCCGACGCCGTCATGGCGTCTGAGCCGCTGCCCAACACCGAGCTCACCGATAGCGCGGCCAAGATGGAGCACAACCACGAGCATCTGGAGGGCGAGCAGGCCAAGGATCCCTTCTGCATCACGCATCCCGACACCGACTGGCGCGTGTGCATCGCGCACGCCGAAAAGATCGGCCTGGGCACGAGCGAGTACGAGCTCATCGAGGTCAAGTAGTGCCTAGCTATTGGACATATCAAGCGCTTTTGTAGCGCAACGTTAGAAAAAGCCGCCCGTGAGCACAGCGCCCACGGGCGGCTTTCCGGAAGTGCGGTGAAAAATCGAATACCGCCGACCACAAACCGTTTTTTGGCAACAAAACCCCTGATAAATTGTTGGTAAAACTGTGGTCTGGTTGGGCTTCCCGCGATTTTCCCCGCACTTCCGAAAACAGGGGGGGGGCAGATAAAGCCCCAGACGTTGCTTTTTGCCTAAAAATACTCGTCGAGGAAGTTGTTGACTGTGCTCCAGTAGAGCTCGGGGTCAACTTGCGCACTCTTGGCGTGGGTGGCGCCATGGATGGTGAGCTTTTGCTTGACCTTGCTGGCGCACGCGTCGTAGTTTTGGTCGAGCATACTGTACGGCACAAAGGTGTCCTGGTCGCCGTGGATAAACAGCATGGGAACCGTCGCGTGTTTGAGTTGCTCCACACTGCTCGCCTTATGAAAGTCGTAGCCCGCGCGCACGTTGCACACCAAGTTTGCTACATCGAGCAAGGGAAAGCTGGGCAGGCTGAACACGTCCTTGAGCTGCAGGGAAAACTCGTCCCAAACACTCGTATAACCGCAGTCCTCGATAATGCATTTCACGTTTGCGGGCAGAGATTCCCCCGCGACGTTCATGGCGGTTGCCGCACCCATCGACTCGCCAAAGACCAGGATGCGCGCCTCGGGGTCAGCCTGAACGATTCGCTCGATCCATGCGACGATGTCGAGGCGCTCGGGCCAGCCCATGCCGATATAGTCGCCGCCGGAGCGCTCGTGGGCGCGGGCGGCGGGTGCGAGTACGTTCATGCCACGGTCGTGGAAGCGTTTGGCGTATCGGGCCATACCGATGGGCTCGTTGGTATATCCATGCAGGCAGACGGCGTAGTCGTGCGTGCTCTCCGACGCAGCAAAATACCAGGCGGCAAGCTCGGTCCCGTCGTCCGCGGTGAGGTTGCTGCTCTTGCGGTTCTCTTTAAACCATGCCCGCGCCTCGGTATCCTCGGCATCCGGCTGCTCACCTTCTTTGTCGTTCTTGCTATCCTGCATCATCTTCATGGTGTATGGCGCGCGGGGATTCAGCGCGAAGTCAAACAGAAAGTTGCCGGCAAATCCGAGCAGCGCAACGACAACCACCAGTGCAACGATGCCGGCTATCTTGAGCTTTCGATGGGAACGTGCGTTTTGAGCCATGCGGTATTCTCCTATAAGATGTTAATACATCAACATTTAATGCAAGCGCATTATGGACGTTCGCCGTTGATGCGTCAACAGGCAAAGAATGGGTAAACAAGGTTGATTTCCGATCTCAGCCGAACACATTGAGCGGATAGGCCGTTCCCGCAGTT
>USHR01000105.1 GCA_900554495.1 uncultured Collinsella sp. | reverse complement strand
GCAGCGTCAGATGTGTATAAGAGACAGCTCCTCGCGCATGACGTCGAGCACGCGGCGCATGGCGGCGACGGCGTGGGCCTCGCCGGTCAGACGTGCCTCGCGCACGGCCATGACGGCGCCGATATTCAGCCCGAGCTCGGCGCACGCATCGAGCAGCTGCTCGCCGTCGTCGAAGATTTCCTTGGCCGAGACGCCGGGGGAGAGCGATGAGGCCGAACCGGGAAGCTTAATGAAGGTGGCGTAGTCGACATTGTCGAGCTTGCGCAGCAAGGGGACGACGGTGTCGTCAGGCGTGCCATCGGTTTCAAACACGGAGTAGGCCTGGCCGCCCACTTCGGTGCGGTAGGTACGGCAGAAGGCGATGTTTACGTGGGCGTAGGCGAGCAGGTTCGTAAGCGCGGCGAGCACGCCGGGAACGTCCTTGTGCGCCACGAAGAGTGTGGAGTACATGCCCGAGATGTCGACGCCGACGCCGTTAATGCGGCTGATGCGCATCTTGCCGCCGCCCAGGCTCTCGCCGCGGACCTGTGCCGTGGCGCCCGTGTCGTCGACCATGTCGATGTCGACGGTATTGGGGTGGATGGAGGCGTCGTCGCCCTTGATGTCAAAGTGATATTCGAGGCCCTGCTCGCGTGCGAGGTCGAAGGCTTGCTTGATGTTCTCGTCATCGGTGTCGAGGCCCAGGATGCCCGCGACGAGCGCACGGTCGGTGCCGTGGCCGCGGTAGGTGTGGGCGAAGGAGTTCCACAGGCCAAAGGTGACTTTGGTGATGCGGCCTTCCAGCAGGCTGGCGGCAACCTGGGCGCAGCGCAGGGCGCCGGCGGTGTGCGATGAGCTGGGGCCGACCATGACGGGGCCCAAGATCTCGAATGCCGAGGTCGTAGCTAGTGTTTGCGGCTTGCCTGCCATGGATGCTCCTTATCTATCCCGTCGTCCCGAGGGGCGGGGCATACTCTGTCCCGCCGTTCCGAGGGCTTTAGTATTTGGTCGCCTGCTCGGACAGTCCTGCTCGCACGGAGGCCACATTAAGTGGCCTCCGGCTCGTGCGGAACTCGCGATCGACCAAATACTAAAGCCCTCGGAACTTAGGATACATGGTTGGAGTCGCTCTGCTGCAAAATTTATCGGCCTGTGATTTATTCCATGTCCCAGGTAGGCTCATCTTCACCACCTTTAAATAAAAAAGAAGTACCGGTTGGGGCCGGTACTTCTTTTGGTGCGTTGTTATTTGGCTGTAGCTTTTCGAGTTAGCTTACAGGCCGCAGGCTGCTTTGAGTTCTTCGACTCGGTCGGTTTTCTCCCAGGTGAAGTCGGCGTCTTCGCGGCCGAAGTGACCGTAGGCTGCCGTCTTTTCGTAGATGGGGCGACGCAGGTCTAGGTCGCGGATGATTGCGCCCGGGCGCAGATCGAAGGTCTTCTCTACGGCCTCAACGATCTTGTCCTCGGCAACATGCGCGGTACCGAAGGTGTCGACCATGATTGAGAGGGGCTTGGAAACGCCGATGGCGTAGGCAAGCTCGACTTCGCAGCAGTCGGCCAGACCGGCGGCGACCACGTTCTTGGCGACCCAGCGCGCGGCATACGCGGCGGAGCGGTCAACCTTGGTGCAGTCCTTTCCGCTAAAGGCACCGCCGCCGTGACGCCCGTAGCCGCCATAGGTGTCGACGATGATCTTGCGGCCGGTGAGGCCCGTGTCGCCCATGGGGCCGCCCACGACAAAGCGACCGGTGGGGTTCACGTAGATGTCCGCGTTATCCCACGGCATGTTCTCGGCGGCCATGACCGGGGTGATGACGTGCTCGATGAGGTCGGCCTTGATCTTGCCCATGTCCTCGATCTCGGCGGCGTGCTGCGTGGAGATGACGATGGTCGTGACCTCGACGGGCTTGCCTTCCTCGTAGCGCACGGTGACCTGGGTCTTGCCGTCGGGACGCAGATAGGCGAGGGTGCCGTCGTGGCGCACGGCGGCCAGGCGCTCGGCCAGGCGGCTTGCCAGGTAGTGTGGCATGGGCATGAGGGTCTTGGTCTCGTTGGAGGCATAGCCGAACATCATGCCCTGGTCGCCGGCGCCGATCAGGTCGATCGGGTCGGTGGTAGCGCCGGTCTGGGTCTCGAAGGACTCGTCGACGCCCTGGGCGATATCGGGCGACTGCTCGTGGATGAGGCTCATAACGCCGCAGGTATCGCAGTCAAAACCGAACTTGGCACGGTTGTAGCCAATGCGGCGGATAACGCCGCGAGCGATTTCCTGCACGTCGACGTAGGCCTGGGTGCGAATCTCGCCGGCGACGATGACGGTGCCGGTGGTCACGAGGGTCTCGCAGGCGCAGCGGACGTTCTCCACGTTGGCAGGCACGCCGTTGGGGGCGATGTAACCCTGCTCCTGGAGCTCTATTTCTTTGGCGAGGATTGCGTCGAGGACGGCGTCGCTGATCTGGTCAGCGATCTTATCGGGATGACCTTCGGTCACCGACTCCGACGTAAATACGAAGGACCCGTGTTGGGGTGGGATGGAACGAAGTTCTTCTGACATGATTGTCCTTTCAAAAACGTGTCCCGGCGACCGTTACCATTCCGCCAGGCTCTCTATGCAAGGGCACATCATAGCGCGTAAATCAAACATTCACACCCTTTCCGCACCTACTCATTGGGGACAGACATTAAATGAGCAGCCTTAAACTAAGAACGTCTCCAACGACTGGTCATTTAAGTCTGTCCCCAATGAGTAGGTCGGTGCCCTTTGTGCGGAGGTTGCTTTGATGCTTTATACTGGTGCGGTTAGACATCCATCCTGCAATCGAGGAGATTTCCATGGCATCAGACGTTCGCGTCCGCTTTGCACCCTCACCGACGGGCAAGCTGCACATCGGCGGCGCCCGCACCGCTATCTATAACTGGGCTTTTGCCCGCGCAAACGGCGGCACGTTCATCCTGCGCATCGACGACACCGACCCCACCCGTTCCACCGACGAGAACACGCAGATCATCCTGCGCGCCATGCGTTGGCTGGGCCTGGACTGGGACGAGGGCCCCGAGGTGGGTGGCGACTTTGGCCCCTATGCCCAGACCGAGCGCCTGGACCTGTACAAGCAGGCCGCCCAGCAGCTTTGGGATGAGGGCAAGGCCTATCCCTGCTTCTGCACCAAGGAGCAGCTCGAGGCCGACCGCAAGGCCGCGCAGGAGCGCAAGGATCCCTTCCAGGGCTATCAGCGCCGTTGCCGCGATCTTGATCCCGAGGAGGCCCGCCGCCGCATCGAGGCCGGCGAGCCCTACGTCCTGCGCATCAAGGTGCCCGAGGACCGCGGCGACGTCGTCATCCACGACGCCGTCCATGGCGAGGTGACCTTCGACGCCAAGGAGCTCGACGACTTTGTCATCTTCCGCTCCGACGGCACGCCCACGTACAACTTCGCGACCGTCGTCGACGACGCCATGATGAAGATCACCCATGTCATCCGCGGCGACGACCACCTGTCCAACACCCCGCGCCAGGTTATGGTCTACGAGGCCCTCGGCGCGCCCGTGCCCACGTTCGCCCACATTTCCATGATTCTGGGCGCCGACGGCAAGAAGCTCTCCAAGCGCCATGGCGCCACCTCGGTGGAGGAGTACCGCGACGCCGGCTACCTGCCTGACGCGTTCGTCAACTACCTGGCGCTGCTCGGCTGGTCGCTCGACGGCGAGACCACGATCATCCCGCGCGATGTCCTGGCCAGCAAGTTCTCGCTCGACCGCATTTCCAAGAACCCGGCGACCTTCGATCCCAAAAAGCTCGATTGGGTCAATGCCGAGTACATCAACGGCATGTCCGATGCTCAGTTTGCCGACGAGATCATGGTCCCCGAGTTGCACGAGGCGGGTCTCATCGAGGGTAATGTCGAGTACGGCGAGGATTGGATCGATGCGCTTGCCGCCATCGTCAAGCCGCGCACCAAGATGCCGGCCGACGCCGTGACCGTCGCCGCCCCCATCTTTGCTACGGCCGAGACGCTCGAGTATGACGCGAAGTCCGTCAATAAGGGCCTGGCCAAGGAGGGCATGGGTGCCATTCTGGACGCCGCCAAGGCCGCGCTTGAGGGTGTTACCGAGTGGACGTCCGCCAACATCGACGCCGCACTTGAGCCGCTGCCCGAACAGATGGACCTTAAGAAGCGCGTGGTGTTCCAGGCCGTGCGCGTCGCCGTCTGCGGCAACATGGTGAGCCCCCCGCTGGGCGAGACCATGGCGCTCGTCGGCCGTGACGACTGCCTGGCGCGCATCGATCGCGCCCGCACGATGGCGCTGTAACAGTCGCGCAAACGCATGTATCCGAGCCCCGTTCACCCGAGCGGGGCTCTTGTTTCTCAAGGCGTATGGGATGGGAGGCACAGAGACCATGGCCGAGCAACTGTCACTGTTTGGTTCGCCTGAACCCGAGCAGGCTCCCGTAAGGGCCGGCCGCACTGCCGAGCAGGCCAAGCCTGAGCCTGTGCCAGAGCCCATTGCCGCCTACGCGAGCGTGGTCCTCGACATTCCCACCCGTGCCCTGTCCGAGCCATTCGCCTACGGCATTCCGCAGTCCCTTGCCAACGAGGCTCAGATCGGGTCTACGGTTCTGGTCCACTTTGGCAACCGTGCCGCCGCGGGCTACATCGTCGATATTTCGCCCGAGCTGGGTGACCTGCAAGGCAATATGGCCATCGATCCTGCGCGCATCAAGCCCACCGAGGCCATCCTCAGCAAACCGCTCTTTGGCGCCGAGGCCGCCCGCATTGCGCGTTGGATGAGTCGCGAGTATGTCGCGACGCTTTCTGAATGCCTGCGACTGTTCTTGCCTCCGGGCGGCAGCCCGCGGGTCGTGAAGGGCGATGACGGAGCGTGGTCGGTCGAGCGCCCCGCCGTCAAGCCTATTCAAAATCGCTGGGTGATGCTTACGCCCGAGGGCTTTAACTATACGCCGCCCAAGACAGCGGTTCGCCAGCGCCAGCTCATCGAGGCGCTCCAGTGCGGACCGGTCACGACGCGCGACCTCAACCTGCTCTACAACAGTATGTCGGCGACCATCAAGGCGCTCGAAAAACGCGGCGTCGTGGTGGTGGAGGAGCGTCGTGCCTGGCGTGGCTGCAGCGAGCAGACCACGCTGTCCTCGGCGAGCGGCAAGGCGCCGGTCGCGCTCACGGACGGCCAGCAGCAGGCGCTTGCGCAGATTGAGCGCGCCCGTCTTGACGCCCACGGCGACGTGGTGCTTGTAGACGGCGTCACCGGATCCGGTAAAACTGAGGTCTATCTCTCCGCCATCGAGCGCGTTCTCGCGGCCGGTCGCTCGGCCTGCGTGCTTGTACCCGAGATCTCGCTGACGGCCCAAACCGTCGGCCGCTTTCGTTCGCGCTTTGGCGAGACGGTTGCTGTGTTCCATTCGCGCCTTTCGGCCGGTGAGCGCCTAGACCAGTGGGATATGGTCGCCAGCGGTGCCGCACGCGTGGTCGTGGGCGCGCGTTCGGCGCTTTTCTGCCCGCTCAGCGACCTGGGCCTTATCATCATCGACGAGGAACACGAGACCAGCTACAAGCAGGGCTCCAGTCCGCGCTATCATGCGCGCGAGGTGGCGGCCGAGATGGCGCGCCGCTATCGCTGCCCACTCGTGCTGGGCTCGGCCACGCCTTCTGCCGAGGCCCTCGACCGCTGCCGCCGCGGCTCGTACAACGGTGCCACCTGGACGCGCGTCGAGATGCCCGAGCGCCCGGGACACGCCGTGCTACCCACGGTCCGCATTGCCGACCTGCGCCGCGAGTTTTCGCACGGCAGCCGCTCCATGTTCTCTAAACCGCTGATGGAAGGTTTGGAGCGCGTTGTAGAGCGCCGCGAGAAGGCTGTGCTGCTGCATAACCGCCGCGGCTTTGCGCCGTTTTTGATGTGCCGCGAGTGCGGTTGCGTCCCCACCTGCAACCACTGCTCTACGGCGCTTACGTACCACGAGCGCACGCACACGCTGCAGTGCCACACCTGTGGTTCGTCCTGGCGCGTGCAGCCGTATCCCGCGCCCACGAGTCGTTGCCCCAAGTGCGGCAGCCGTTACCTGGCAAAAATGGGTCTGGGCACGCAGCAGATCGAGGACGCGCTGCACCAGATGCTGCCCGAGGATGTCGCCATCATTCGCATGGATGCCGATTCCACGCGTGGCAAGGACGCGCATAAGAAGTTGCTCGAGCAGTTCGATGCCGCCGATTGCGCGGTGCTGCTGGGCACTCAGATGATCGCCAAGGGCCTCGACTTTCCCGAGGTTACCCTTGTGGGCGTGGTCAATGCCGACTTTGCATTAAAGCTACCCGATTTTAGAGCGGGGGAGCGCGCTTACGATTTGCTGGAGCAGGTCGCCGGCCGTGCCGGCCGCGGCGATCGCCCCGGCGAGGTTATCATCCAGACCTACCTGCCCGAGGACCCGGTCATTCGCGCCGTCGCCGAGCACGACCGCTCGA
>USHR01000104.1 GCA_900554495.1 uncultured Collinsella sp. | reverse complement strand
GAAAGGATATTGCCGCCCGCATCGCCAATGGCAATGGTGACATCCTTGAGCAGGCCCATGCGGTCCAGGCACTCGACCACGATCTCGACCTGGAAGAGGGTGTCGGCAGCGCCGTCCCACTCCACTTCGATCATGCGCTCGGGATGCTCCATAAGACCCTTGACGTTGGGGCAGTTGGCGCGATGCACCGAAACGCCACGACCGCGCGTGATGAAGCCGACGATATCGTCGCCCGTCACCGGATTGCAGCAATGCGCCAGACGGACCAGCAGGCCGCTGTTGCTCTCGCCCTTGACGATAATGCCGTTGCTGGCGCTCTTGCCGCGCTTTTGCGGCTTGCGGTTGGAGCCACGGGCAGGCTGCTTCACGACCTCGGCGATAGCCTCGGCCTTGGTGAGCTGCTCCTCGGGCTTGGGGTCCAAGATTTGCTCGACCTTGTTACCCACGGCGCGCGGGGCAACCTTACCGGCGCCCACGGCGGCAAACAGGTCCTCGAGCTGCTTGAAGTTCAGCTGCTCCGCCACGGCGTTGAGCGCACGCGTGGATCGCGGCGTAGAGATGCCATACCCGCGCTTGCGCAGGTCCTTGGCCAGTATATCGCGGCCGGCAGCAGCGTCATCGTCTTTGGTCGCGGCAGCGAAGTAACGGCGGATCTTTGACTTGGCGGAAGGCGTCTTAACGATCTTGAGCCAATCACGCGACGGCTTGGAACTCTTGTTGGTCAGGATTTCAACGCGGTCGCCCGTCTTGATCTCGTGCGTGAGCGGGGCCACCGCACCGTTGATCTTAGCGCCGACGCAGTGATTGCCCACCTCGGTGTGAACGGCGTAGGCAAAGTCGAGCGGCGTGGAGCCGGCACGAAGCGCCATGACCTCGCCCTTGGGCGTAAAGACGAAGATCTCTTGATCGAAGAGGTCGACCTTCAGCGAATGCAGGTATTCCTTGGCGTCGGTGATCTCATCAGACGCAGCCCAATCGAGCGAATGCTTAAGCCAGTTGATCTGATCGTCCAAACGTTGAGCGTCATTGGTCTTGGAAGCAGACGATCCGCCCGATTTCTTATAGAGCCAGTGGGCGGCAATGCCGTACTCGGCCTGCTCATGCATCTCATAGGTTCGAATCTGAATCTCGAGCGGACGAGCCGTGGGACCGATAACCGTCGTGTGGAGCGACTGGTAGTTATTGACCTTGGGCATGGCGATATAGTCTTTAAAGCGACCGGGCATGGGGTGCCACAGCGTATGCACCGCGCCGAGCGTGGAGTAGCAATCGCGCACCGAATGGGTGATGACGCGCAGCGCCACCAGGTCGTAGATCTCGGAGAATTCCTTGCCCTTGCGCTTCATCTTTTGGTAGATGGACCAATAGTGCTTGGAGCGGCCATTAATCTGGAAGCCCTCCAGGCCAATGCGGTTGAGCTCGTCGGTGAGCGTCTTGATGGTCTCGGCCAGATAGCGCTCGCGAACCTCGCGCGACTCAGCCACCATGCGCGCAATGCGCTGGTAGGCATCGGGCTCCAGGTAGAAGAAGGACAGGTCCTCGAGCTCCCACTTAATAGAGCTCATGCCCAGACGGTCGGCCAGGGGCGCATACACGTCCATGGTCTCGCGGGCCTTAAACAGGCGACGGTCCTCGCGCAGAGCTGCAAGGGTGCGCATGTTGTGCAGACGGTCGGCAAGCTTAACGATAATGACGCGGATGTCCTTGGACATGGCGAGGAACATCTTGCGCAGCGTAAGCGCCTGCTTCTCGTCCATGCTGTCGACTTCGATGTTGGTGAGCTTGGTCACGCCATCGACGAGCTCGGCCACCGTATCGCCAAACAGGCCGGAAACATCGGCAAGCGAGGTCTCGGTATCCTCGACGGTATCGTGCAGCAGCGCGGCGCACACCACATCGCAGTCCATCTTGAGATCGGCCAAGATGATGGCCACCTCGACGGGATGGTTGATGTACATCTCACCCGACCGCCGCTTTTGGTTGCAGTGCTTCTCGGCGGCAAAGCAGTAGGCCTGCTCCACCTTAGAGAAGTCGTCCTCATTCATATATTTGAGGCACAGGCGCTCCAGCTTGTCGTAGCTGTCCGCCATAATCTCGGGCGGCAGCTCATCGGCATGCTTATAGTGCTCCATCTCCGAAAACGGCTGGAGGGTGGAATCATGGGCGGTACGGGCTGCGGCATCCATCGAGGTCCCCTTCCCCTAGGCCCGCGGTACGATCGGGCGGTTAACTTTGGCTAGCATATCAGAAGCGCACGAATCGAGTGCCCAGCTCCGAAAAGCCGAGAACTCCATGCGCGAGCGCAAGCCCTCCAAATAGCGGATTGACCTGCTCAATTGCACACGGCCGGGGTTTTCCGCCATCGCGATGCGACGGGTGTCGTCAAACCCCGAAACGCGACAGAAACCAAGCTCTTCGAAGATTCCCAGGCCGCTTTCCACCGAGCGCTCGTCGACCGGCGTGCGGGCATCGATGGCAAGGCACATCTGCGCGATGTCGATATCGCTCGCACTAAACGAGTCGTCTCCGGTCTTGCCGCGGTTGGAGCGCCACATAGTCTGCAGCGCTCGATAGAGCGTGACGAGCTCATCGCGCTCGGGCGCGTAGCAGTCGAGCAGGCGCTCGTTAATGCGAGCGTCACGCGACGAATAGAGCAGGTGAATCACGGCAGGTTGGCCGTCGCGACCGGCGCGTCCGCTCATCTGGTTGAACTCGATGGCGCCAAACGGCATGTGGTAGAGCACGACATGGCGGATATCGGGCAGGTTCACGCCCTCACCAAAGGCAGAGGTCGAAACGATGCAACTGAGGCTTCCGTCACGAAACGCCTCCTCGACACGGCGACGATCGGAGCGCGCAAGCCCCGCGTTATAGAACGCGATGCAGGTCGCGCAATCGGGTACCCGCTTGCGCAGCGTCTTAGCAAGCGCCACGGACTGGTCGCGCGAGTTGACGTAGATGACGGTCTTCTCCCCCGTCGCCACGATTGACACCAGGCGGTTCTCGCGGCTCGCAAGGTCTCGGTCATCCTCGAGCTGCAAGTTCTCGCGCACCGTCTCGTCGACCACCGTACGGGTAATCGGTAGCACGCGGGCGAGCTCGGCCACAACCGGAGCCGTTGCGGTGGCAGTCGTGGCCAGAACGACCGGGTCGCCCAGGGCCTTGAGGATATCGGGCATGTCGAGATAGGCGCTGCGGTCACCGCCCTTGGCAAGACCGGCATGATGCGCCTCATCGATAACGACAAAACCGATGCGTCCCGAACGCGCAAAGCGGTCGCGGTGAATGGACAGGAACTCGGGCGTCGTGAGCACGATGCCGGTGCGGCCCGAAGCCAAGCCGGCAAACACGTCATCGCGCGCCGCCTCCACGGTCTCGCCGGTCAGCACGCCCACGCCAATGCCGAGCGCGGCCATCGTCGACGAGAGGTGATAGGCCTGGTCGGCAACGAGCGCGCGCAGCGGATAGACAAAGATGCTCGCACGCCCGCGAAGGACCGCCTCGCGCGCGGCATGCACATGGAAGATAAGAGACTTGCCGCGCCCCGTTCCCATAACGGCCAGAACACTTTGGTGATCGGCCAGGGCATCGAGCGCCTCGACTTGCGCGCGGTGCGGCTGGTTCGAACCGATAAAGCTATGGATAAGCGAGCGCGTCAGCTCGGTATAGGAAAGCTGGGCGAGCGTTTGGCGCTTGCGGGACTCCAGACGAAGACCGACGTCCGCAGGCTCCACGCCGCGGCGAAGCTCACATGCCGGGTCGTCAACGCTGGGCGCCGTGGTATCGCGGACCAAGACATCCTTGATCATGAGCTTTGGCTTTACGCGACCTTGCCAATGCTCGGCCACGGCCTCGAACACCAAATCGACGGCGCTATCGCAATTGATGAGCTTATCGATCTGCGGCACGCGGAACATAATGGCCGGCACACTCGCGGCGCCATCGGTCGCCACGAAGCGCATGTGCTCGCCGGTTTTGCCCACCACGGCGCGATCGCACATTGTCACGCCCTCGGCCGCCAACAGCGGCACCTTGTTGCCCTGGCCAAACGGCTCAAGACGGGAGATTTGCTCGATGGTCTCGATATTCAGCTCGGAGAGGTCAACGGTGGCGGCAACCTCGTCGGTGTCCTCAAAGTCCTCGGCGGGAAGCTCCGATAGCACGGCCGAAAGGCGACGGCGGAACTCGTCGAGCTTGGACGCCTCGATGGTCACGCCCACCGCACCCGCATGTCCGCCGCGACGAATCAGCAGATCGGAGCAGCGCTCGACAGCGTCGAACAGGTTGACCTTGCCCACCGAGCGACCCGAACCGCGAGCGATACCGTTTTCGATCGAGAACAGCAGCGCCGGCACGTGATAACGGTTGGTCAGGCGGCTCGCCACGATACCCTTGACGCCCTCGTGCCAGCCCTCGCCACCCACGACGATTGCGCGACCGCCATCATAGGTCTCCTCGACCTTTGCCATGGCATCGCGTGTGAGCTCCGCCTCGATCTCGCGACGCTGCCGGTTGATCTCCTCGAGCTCGGCCGCCAGCGCACTTGCCTCGATAGGATCGCGGGCAAGCAGCAGGTCGAGCGCCAGCTTGGGATCGGCCATGCGGCCGGCAGCGTTTAAGCGGGGAATGAGCGAAAATGACAGGCCATCGGCCGTAATGCTAGAGAGGTCGGCCTTGGCGAGCGCGGCCAGCGCGATATAGCCGGGGCGGGCGGTCACGCGCATCTGCTGGATGCCCTCGGCGACCAGCGCGCGGTTCTCGGGCGTCAGCGGCATCATGTCGGACACGGTGCCCAGCGCCGCAACCTCGATCAGCGAACGCCAATACGACGGCTTGCCCAGACGCTCGCCCAGAACTTGCACCAGCTTGAGTGCCACGCCGGCACCGGCAAGCTCACGCGAGGGACCCTCGTCCTCGAGCTTGGGGTCGGTCAGGGGCACGCCCTGCGGCACCTGGTCGGAGGGCTCGTGATGGTCCGTGACCACCAAATCGATCCCCAGGCTCTCCAGATAGGAAACCTCTTCCTTGGCGGCAATGCCGTTATCGACGGTCACGATCAGCTGGGGGCGAGCGAGCTCGTTAACGCGGTCGAGCGCCGCTCGCGAAAGACCGTAGCCCTCGTCAAAGCGATGCGGAATAAACGGCGTGACATCGGCGCCAAACGTGCGCAGCGCCTCGGTCAACAGGCAGGTCGATGTAATGCCGTCAACGTCAAAATCGCCAAAGACCGCGATGTGCTCGTGGTTGCGAATAGCACGCTCGACGCGGTCGGCAACGACCGACATGCCCGGGATAATGAGTGGGTCGGCCCAGTCGCGATCGAGCGAAGGCGTCAAAAACAGCTGGCCTTCCTCGATGGATGTAATGCCGTGCGCAACCATAATGCGCGCCACCAACCCGGGTATGCCCAGGCCAGCCGAAAGCTCCTTTTCGAGCTCGGGGTTTTGCTGAGCGACCGCCCAACGATGCGTCGTCTTAAGCGATGACATAGGCGCCCACCCCCGATAGGGGCAGGTCGCCGCGATACCTCTCACGGTTCATAGCGATGAGTCCTCTGTGTATGCCCGCTTCGGCAGGCAGATCTGTTGAACGGATTTATTATACCGTGCAGCGCGGACGCAAATCGCCGCAGCACGCCGCGGTTTCGGTAAACGATGCCGGTAATAGCCTCGAAATATTCGAGCGTTTCTGACGCACGGACGCATGCGAGCGTCTAGCATATCCATTCAAAACGGATTCACGAGCAAAGGGAGTCACAGAGCATATGAAGCAATGGGTTGGACTGGGCAAGTTTCTCGCGGGACATATGCAGGTCATCGTTCCGATTTGCGTGGCGCTCGGCGTGCTCTTTCCCCAGCAGATCGGCGTTCTCAAGCCCATCGTTCCCGCCCTTTTCGCCTTTATGACGTTCCAAGGTGCGCTGAGCAACACCTTCCATCAGGTGGCCGAGGTGCTCCGCCGTCCCCTGCATCTGATTTTGGCGCTGCTGGTCTCGGCTGTGCTCATCCCCATCGCGGCGTATGCCATGGGCTCACTGTTCTTTGGTTCCAACCCCAACCTTGTCTGCGGCATCGTGCTCGAGTACAGCGTACCCGTGGCAGTCACTGCCTTTATGTGGATTAGCATGTTCGGCGGCAACGGCCCGCTCGCGCTCACCATCATCCTGACGTCCTCGGTTATCTCGCCTGTGACGATTCCTCTTACGCTCAAGCTCCTGCTGGGCGCCACCGTCTCGATCGATGTGCCGAGCATGATGCAAGACATGGCCTTTATGATCGCCATCCCCGCTGTGCTCGGCATCGTGATCAACGAGCTCACGCGCGGTTGGGGTCATGAGAAGCTCTCCCCCGCGCTTTCGCCCGCCTGCAAGTTCATGATGATGGGGGTCATCGCGTCCAACTCCACCGCCATGAGCGAGTACGTGCTGCACATGAACACGGTGCGCCTGGAAGTCGCCCTCTTTATTTTGGTCTTCGCCATCAGCGGCTTT
>USHR01000103.1 GCA_900554495.1 uncultured Collinsella sp. | reverse complement strand
ATCTTGCCCGCGAGGTGAAGCTCGAGGAGCGCCGCGACGCCATGTTCTCCGGCGAGCACATTAACACCACCGAGGACCGCGCCGTCCTGCACACCGCGCTTCGCCGCCCCGCAACCGAGAGGGGCCAGCTCATCGTCGACGGCCAGGATGTCGTCGCCGACGTGCACGAGGTCCTCGACCGCATGTATGCCTTCGCCGAGCGCGTGCGCTCCGGTGAGTGGAAGGGCGTTACCGGCAAGAAGATCGAGCACCTGGTGTCCATCGGCATCGGCGGCTCCGATCTGGGCCCGGTCATGGCCTACGAGGCTCTGCGTCCCTATGCCGACGCCGGTATCGACTGCCGCTATATCTCCAACATCGACCCCAACGACCAGGCCGAGAAGCTTAAGGGCCTGGATCCCGAGACCACGCTCGTGATCATCGTCTCCAAGACCTTCACCACGCTCGAGACCCTCACCAACGCCCGCGAGGTCAAGACCTGGATGCTCGAGCAGCTCAAGGCCCAGGGCGCCATCGACGGCTCCGATGAGCAGAACGCCGAGGCCGTGGCAAAGCACTTCGTCGCCGTTTCCACCGCACTCGAGAAGGTTGAGGCCTTCGGCATCGACCCTGCCAACGCCTTCGGTTTCTGGAACTGGGTTGGCGGCCGCTATTCTGTTGACTCCGCCGTAGGCCTGTCGCTGATCGTCGTGCTCGGTCCCGAGCGCTTCCAGCAGTTCCTCGAGGGCTTCCACGCTATCGACGAGTACTTCTGCAACACGCCGCTCGAGAACAATGCCGTTGCGCTGATGGGCCTGCTCAACGTCTGGTACGTCAACTTCTTCGGTTCCAAGAGCCACGCCGTGCTGCCGTACTGCCAGTACCTGCATCGTTTCCCGGCCTACCTGCAGCAGCTCACCATGGAGTCCAACGGCAAGCACGTCCGCTGGGACGGCAGCGCTGTGACTTCCGACACCGGTGAGATCTTCTGGGGCGAGCCCGGCACCAACGGTCAGCACGCCTTCTACCAGCTGCTGCACCAGGGCACCGTGGTGGTCCCGGCCGATTTCATTGCCTTCGCCAATACCGCCAACCCTGCGACCGACAGCGGCCAGGACGTGCACGAGCTGTTCCTGGGCAACTTCCTGGCCCAGACCAAGGCGCTCGCCTTTGGTAAGACGGCCGATGAGGTGCGCGCCGAGGGCACGCCCGAGCAGATCGTCCCGGCCCGCTGCTTTGAGGGCAACCGTCCGACGACCTCGATCTTTGGCGACACGTTGACCCCGTTCGCACTCGGCGAGCTCATCGCCCTGTACGAGCACATCACGTTTGTCGAGGGCACGGTCTGGGGCATCGACTCCTACGACCAGTGGGGCGTCGAGCTGGGCAAGCAGCTTGCCAAGCAGATCACTCCAGCCTTCCATGACGACGCCGCCAAGGCCGAGCAGGACGCTTCGACCCAGGCGCTCATCGAGTTCTACCGCGCTCACCGCAAGTAGTCGCTGCTGTTAACGCATCGCGCCTTATAGTCAGGGGCCCGTATCCTATCGGATGCGGGCCCCTTTGCTTTGCCGTGGCCCCGGGGCGCACGGCCTTTAAGGATCTTCGCCGGAGCGTCGCGTGCTGCGAGGGCCCTGCGTCTAGAGCTCGGCCTCCGCATGGCCTCGCTGCGCCTCGGGCAGCTCCCCGTAGAGCGGATGGTCTTCGAGCCTAAAGCGCTCGACCTGTTCGGGAGTGCAGCCGCGCACAAAGAGCCACGAGCGATCGATCGGCGTCGCCATGAGCGTGCTGGGCAGCGCGTCGGCGCGGTCGGAAAACACCCGGGCGCTCTCGGGATCCTGGAACGCCAGCACCAGATGCGTGTCGCAGTTGCCCATGATGGAGCGTGCGCGTGCCTCGCCATAGAGCGCATCGAGCTGGTTGGTCGACTGCAGCAGCAGCGTTGCCCAGATGTTGCGGCTTCGGATAATCGAGAGCACGTTGTCGATCTGGGGGATCTGCAGATTTGCGAAGTCATCGAGCATAAAGCGCACGGGCACGGGCAGGCTGCCGTCGGGCTGCCTATCGGCCTCACGAATGAGGCCCATAAACGCCTGCGTAATAAAGAGGCCGGTCAGCGGATCGAGATTGCGGTCAATATCGCTCACGGTTACAAACAGGGCGCAGGGGGTGTGTCCCATGGAAGCGAAGTCCACCTGATGGCACTCACGATAGAGCTGTGCCGCACCGTCGAATCCCAGACACATGACCTTTTCGGCAAGGATGCCGACGATGCTCGCGTGCATGCGCTCGGCATTTTGCGTAATGGCGTAGCGCCGCCATAGCGAGAGGGCATAGCTTTGGGGGTCGGTCGTGATCAGGTCGTCAAACAATCGACCTGTGGCACCGTCCTGCAGGTGCTCGATCAGCTTGATGACCGAGCTGATCGTCTGCTCGTCGGCGGGTAGCTGTTCGGTGACGTAGGCGATAAGACACGACAGCAGGTTTGCCGCCGCATGATCCCAAAAAGGCTGGTTGTTGTCCTCGATGGGGCAGATGGCCTTTGCCACCGAGAGGATGTCCTGCTGGTTGGGCCTGCCGTCCGCCTTGCGGCGAATGTGCCTCAGGGGGTTGTAACCGCAGCGCTCGATGCCGGGCGCAAGGGCCGGGACGGTGTTGAGGTCGGCGAAGTTGAGACATTGCACGCGGTAACCGTGGGCTGCCAGCACGGGTCCCACTTCGCGACAGAGCGTGCCTTTGGTGTCGAGCACGATGTAGCTTGCGTTCATTTGCAGCAGGTTGGGCTTGAGGACGTTTCGGGTCTTGCCGGCTCCCGAGGGGCCGATTACAAGTGCGTTGTTGTTGAGTCCCGTTTGGCGGGTGTCGCAGGAAAGCGTTCGATCCTTGGCGAGGATGGTGGACGATGCGGACTCAGATGCGGCGAGGCGGCTGGTGAGGTTAGACATGGGCGACCTCCTTGGTGGTCGAGAGGATTTCGTGGGCAAAGCCGAGCTCGACGGCGCGCTCGGCCGAAAGGTAGGTGTCTTTTGCAGTGAGGGACTGGATGCGCTTGGGCGTGAGGCCGCTGCGGTCCGAGAGGATTTGCGTGAGGGTCTTGCGGGTCTGCATGAGACGCCGGCTGGTTTCCTGCAGCGCAAGTGCCGAGCCGCCTGCCCCCTGGGGGATCAGCGGGTCGTGAATCATGAGCTCTGCATGGGGCGCCATACGGCGATCGTCGCCGCCCATAAAAATCACGGCGCCCATGGACGCGGCGAATTCCAGGCAGACGGTGCGGATGGGGCACGATGCGAGGCGCATGGCGTCATAGATCGCAAGACCCGATCGCACGCTTCCGCCGGCGCTGGCGACAAATATGGTGATGGGGCGGCTGGGGTCGGTGGCATCGAGCAGGCGGATCTGCTGGCATAGGTCGTGGGCCATCGGGGTTTCGATGTTTCCCATGACGGAGAGCTCGCGACGGGCGAGCATCTCATCGTAAATGCTGGTGAGCGTGATACCTCGGGCGGATTCACGCATGGTGAGGGGGCTGATGATGGGGGAATGATTGGTGTCCATGAGGACTCCTTTCTGTTGGTTGTGTTGTGGAATAGGATTGTTGCCCGCGGAGGGGCTGGCGGGCTACAGGGTTCGTCCGAGCCTGAGATCGAGCTCGGTTGTGGGGCAGGCTGCCTGTTCGTGCGGCTCGCAAGCGCCAAGGGCTCCAAAGCGATGGAGCGTTGCGACGGGCGTGGTGTAGGCGAGCCGCAGCTGATGCTCGATAGGGGCACATCCGTCATTTTTGTAATGAGCCGCGTAGTACTGCGCGATGCTGGCGTTCATCTCGCTGCCATTGCGATGGCGCTCAAACTGGCGTCTGCAGGTCTCGATGATCTTTGCTACCGACTTGGGTGCCGTCGCAGGAACAAGGGCGAGATAGCCCTCAAATAGCTCGTTGATGCTCAGGAGGCACAGCAGGTCAATCAGCGTCCTTATGGCTGCTCCCTCGGCGGAAAAGTGCGCGGTCATGCGGTTATATCGGTTGCGGTCGACGATGGCCGCATGGGGTCTTGGAGTTTTCTGCCCCGTGGTCCCGGGCTTTTGCCGCGCCCGTGTATTGAGCTCGACGTTGCAGCGCTTGAGGCCGTCCAACGGAAGGAACAGTGCGGTGCGCAGGGTGTTCCGCTTGCTTTCGAGTTCATGACGCTCGTCGGGTTCCCATTCGAGCTTGAGTTTCGTGTCGAGCGCCGTAAGCATATGGGCTAGGCAGCCTACGGTAAGAACGTACGAATCGTTGTCGCGTTTTGGGGCATAGGGGTCTGTCAGCTTGCGAATGTCGGGGTCGCCCATGATCTTTGTGCAGCGCTTCAGCAGTTGAGGGTGGTCGGCCAAGATCGTCGCGAGCGGTAGCGACGCGTAGTTCTTGATGGTCGCGGCGGCAAAGGCGGCGTCATATTCGTTTGCATATGCTCGCTCAATGCGGGCATCCAGAATGCTTTTCTTATCGCCGTCTTCAGCGTGGTGGTTTGTCATAGCTTCTCCAATCGGTTGATGTTCGTGCTGTTTGTTGATGTGCTGGTTGTCGTGAGTGATGCGCTTGCCGTGGGTGATGTGCTGACGTTGGGGTGCTATGCGGTTTTCAATGAGCCCGTGAGGCAGTTGCTGCAGGGGCGGGATGGAACGGCCCATGCAAGGCGGAAGGCATCGTGCTCAAAATCGAGACAGCAATGCCCTGGGTGCCTCACATGTGGCAGTTACCTCATTAAGTTGTCATTGCGTTTGGGGTTGTACTTTGCCGATCTTCCTTCTCTTACACGCTAAAACTCAAACTTCATATGCTCGATCTACTTAAAACCGCAACGGCGGTCTTTTATCAACTTATATGTCAGAACGCGTCTTTGCAAGTACTTTTTTGCGTTTGTTTCAAATGGGGTGGTTTTGCAACCGTCATGCGCGCGCTGTGCGAACGTGCCCCGGCTCGGATAAGATAGTGCGATCGAGTTCTACCGCGCTCACCGCAAGTGGTCTTTGCTGCTGAGATAGGTCATGGCCGAAAGGGGCCCGTATCCGTTGGGATACGGGCCCCTTTTCTGTTGTCGGCCAGATACGATGGGTCGCGTGACGTCGTCAGAGGTCGAATTCGACCGCTAACGACGTTGTGCAGCTCATCATTTCTGGTCGCAAACAGTAAAGGGGCATGAGGGTGTATTGAGGAGGGGGATGTCTTGCTGTCGGCATCCGCGTGCGGTGCCATTCGCTGTCTGTAAATATACGTTTAAAGCTAATTTCATACCACTTGTCGGAATGCGGACGCTGTCCTTGCATGCCGGGCGTACATTGAACGTGGTTTTTCGCGTGAAACCACGAATCGGTTGTCAGTCCTGAACAAGGAGGCCCAGCATGACGCTTGCCAAACCCATCAATAAATACATCGACTATATCGATGCCCCCGAGGACACGTTTGAGCAGTATGTCGAGAAGGCGTTAAAGTACAACTTTCGCTGCGTATTCGCGAACCTTCAGGAGTACGAGACGGGCCGCGCCATGCTCGAGGGCTCTGACATCATCCTTGCCGGCGCCATCGACTTTCCCCAGGGCACTATGACGCTTGAGGAGAAGCTTGCGAGGTTTGAGGAATACGCTGCGTGTGGCTTTACCGAGATTGACTACGTTTTGAATCAGGGGTCGATCGAGAACCGCGATTTTGATGCCATCGAGCGCGAGATGACTACCATTGCTGATTTTTGTCGCGCGCATGGCATCACTGACAAGGTAATCGTCGAGATGTGCAAGCTGGACGGCGACGACGCCGCCAAGCGCCGTGTATGCGAGATCGCGCTGGAGGCCAAGCCGGGATTCCTTAAGACATCGACCGGCAGAAGCTTTGGCGGTGCTAAGCTCGAGGACGTGCGGCTGATGCACGAGGTGCTCGGCGATGCCGTGGCAATCAAGGCGGCGGGCGGTATCCATAATTACGAAGAGGCTTGCGCATTCATCGAGGCCGGCGCCAGCGCGTTAGGCGCATCGGCGGGCATCGCGATCGTCGAGGGCGCACCGACGGATGAGCGTCGCTAGCAGACGTATTTGACCTGAGCGATAAAGCTTCACGACCACACGCCGTTCATGTTCGAGACAATATGACTTTTTGCCCGTTGTAAACGGAGTCGCGATGGGTGTTCTGTATGATGGCTCAGACAAGGTTGTTCAATGACAGGGAGGCATATATGGCAATCAAAGCCATCGCGATGGATATCGACGGTACGCTCACCAACGATCAGAAAGTGATTAGCCCGCGTACGCGCGAGAAGCTGCTCGCGGCGCAGGAGTCGGGCATTAAGCTCATCTTGGCTTCGGGCCGTCCCGCATGGGGACTGCACGCCTTGGCGCAGGAGCTCGACCTTCAAAACCATGACGGTCTGCTGGTTGCCTTTAATGGCGCGCATGTGGTCGACGCTCAGACCGATGAGGTCCTTTTTGACCAGGCTATGCCGGCTGACGAGCTGCACCGTCTGATTGATCACCTGCGTAATTTTGACGTGATCCCTATGATTTCGCTCGGTCGCGAT
>USHR01000102.1 GCA_900554495.1 uncultured Collinsella sp. | reverse complement strand
ACGAGTCCCTGGGCGATCAGGTGCGTATCACCGTCATCGCTACGGGCTTCTCCGACTCCAACGTCAACCGTCAGGACGAGCTCTTTGCTGCTCAGCAGTCTCAGAGCAAGGCCGGTGCCTCCGCTGAGCCGCAGCGCACCGCTCCTGCCACGAGCCCGGCTCAGGCCGCTCCGACCCGCAACGTCGGTGGCACCGAGCTTCCTAACTTCGGCAACGATCAGTTCGAGCTTCCCGACTTCCTGAAGCGCGGTAGCTTCTAAGTCGTTCTTTGCATTGTTGTGCACAGGGGCGTGTCCGTATGGACGCGCCCTTTTTATTTCGACTTTGTAAACTAGAACCTCCAATCTCTTTACGTTCCCTTTACGATTGCCTCCAGCGCAGCAGGTATCCTTTTAGAGAAGTATGACAGCCGTATAAACGCGGGCTGTAGCGGCGATGCCGCGGTACTTGTGTTATTAGGAGGCTTTAGTATGGCAGCACGTGCGGACAAAGTTTCGCGTGTCGACCATGATGGAGTTACGTTGGTGGAGGGCGCGACATCCGATGTTCGCTTTGCCTTCACCGAGCGCGCCGGTGGCGTTTCCGAAGATGCGTACTCCTCACTCAACTTGGGCTCGCATGTTGGCGATGACCCCTTTGCTGTTCAAGAAAATCGTCGTCGTGCGCTCGAGGCTATGGGTGCCGCCGAGTGCGAGCACAACCTGCTCGTTCCCAATCAGGTCCATGGTGATCATATCGTTGCGGTGACCTCGAACGGCGCCGATGACCTTGAGGACGTTCGCGAGCAGATTGCCGAGGGCTGTGATGCCATCGTCTGCACGGCGCATAACGTGCCCGTGCTGCTCTGCTTTGCCGACTGCGTTCCCGTGGTGCTGGTGGCCCCCGGCGGATTTGCCGTGGTGCACTCCGGTTGGAAGGGCACGATTGCACGTATTTCCGCCAAGGCGTGCCAGGCGCTTTGCGATGCTGCCGGTTGCGATGCGAGCGACGTTTCCGCCTATATCGGCCCCCATATCTTGGGTGACGAATATGAGGTATCCCAGGAACTCATGGATCGCTTTGCCGCCGAGTTCTCTTGCATCGATGCGAATACCTCTCGCATGCTTGATCTTTCCGCTGCCATTCGCGAGGCGCTGGTAGATGTCGGTGTCGACGCGGATAATATCGTGGATACCCAGCTTTCGACCGTGCGTCAGAACGACCGCTTTTATTCCTACCGTAACGAGGACGGCACCTGTGGGCGCCATGCTGCGATCGGCGTGATGCTATGAGAAAGATCGTATCGGTCCTGAGCGCCGCTGTGCTTACGCTTACGCTGTGTGCCTGTTCTTCGGGATCTTCTACCTCTTCCATTACCGTGGCCGGCTCCACGACCTGCCTTCCTATCGCCGAGATTGCGGCCGAGGGCTTTAAGGAGGAGACCGGCATCGACGTGCTCGTTTCCGGTTTGGGTTCTTCCGCTGGGATCGAGGCCGTCAGCGCCGGCACGGCCGATATCGCCAGCTCCTCCCGTGGACTCAATGCCGACGAACAGGATCTGGGCCTGACTCCCATCGTCATTGCCCACGACGGTATCGCGGTCATCGTGAACGACGACAACCCCGTCGATAACCTCTCGACCGAGCAGCTCCGCGATATCTACGCCGGCAAGATTACCAATTGGAAAGAGGTCGGTGGCGAGGACCTGAGGATTCAGGTCATCAACCGAGACGAGGCGTCCGGTACGCGCGAGGCCTTCCGTACCATCGTGATGGATGGCACGCCGTTCGATCGCCGCTCGGCCGTTCTTTCGGGTACGGGCCAGGTGCGCGACGTGGTATCTCGTTCGCGTGGGGCCATCGGCTACATTTCGCTGGGCTTCGTCGATAGCCTCAACGCCAAGACCTCGGTCAAGGCTGTCTCGGTCAATCATGTTGAGGCGTCCGAGAAGACGGTCGCGAGTGGCGGCTATCCCATCTCGCGCGACCTTTACTTCTTTGTGAAGGGTGCGCCTTCGCAGCAGGCGCAGGATTACATCGACTACGTGACGTCCGAAAAGATGGACAAGCAGATTCGCGAGGCGGGCTTTATTCCCGTCACCAACGACGAGAAGGGGAGTGAGTAGCATGGAAGCACAGGAAAACTCCCAGACTGAGCAGAATGCTCAGGCACCCAAGAAGCGCGAGCTGGCGCTCGTATCGCGCAGTACCTATATCAAGGAGAAGGCGCTGCAGTGGATCTTCTTTGCCTGCGCGTTCTTGGCGGTCGTTACCGTCATCCTGATTTTTGTCTTTACCACGTACTCGGCGCTGCCCGTCTTTACCGACATCGGTCTGGCGGACTTCTTTAGCTTTACGTGGGCGCCCTCTGAGGGCCACTACGGCATCATGTCGCTGCTTGCCGGCTCAGGTCTGGTGACCGTCGGTGCGCTCGCCATGGGCGTGCCCCTGGGTGTGGGTACGGCTGTGTATCTGGTCGAGATTGCCAGCAAGCGCGTGCGCAAGCTCATCAGCCCCGCCGTCGACCTGCTGGCGGGCATCCCCTCCATCATTTACGGCTTCTTTGGCATGGTCATCATCCGTCCGTTTATCGCGCAGCTGACCGGCGGTCTTGGCTTTGGCGCGCTGACGGCGTGGTTCGTGCTCGCCATCATGATCGTTCCCACCATCACCACGCTCACCATCGATGCCCTCAATTCCATTCCCATGGGCATTCGCGAGGCATCGTATGCCATGGGTGCTACTAAGTGGCAGACCATCTATAAGGTCGTGCTACCTGCCGCTAAGCTGGGTATCGTGGATGCCATCGTGCTGGGTATGGGCCGTGCCATCGGAGAGACCATGGCCGTGCTCATGGTCGTGGGTAACGCCCCGGTTATTCCCGACAGCATTGCGAGCCCTATCTCGACGCTCACGAGCCAGATCGCGCTCGACATGAGCTATTCCTCGGGTCTGCATCGCTCGGCGCTGTTCGGCATGGGCGTGGTCCTGTTTATCATCTCCGCCACGCTGGTGGGCATCGTCCGTCTGATTTCCAAGAAGAAGAGGGGGTAGGCTATGTCCGATTCCGTTGACACGACGGTCGATACGACCTCGTCGCGCGAGCGCATCAAGCGTGCCCTTTCCCACGGCAAGAAGGGCCGCATCAACAAGGACCTGTCCAACAAGATCATGCTTGGCGTGTTTCGTGCCGCTGCCTACATCACCACGCTGGTGCTGGTCGCTATCATCGCCTACGTGGTCATCAACGGCCTGCCACACATCTCGCTCGACTTTATCTTCGGTTGGCCCCAGGGCGTCAACGCCGAGGGCGGAATTTGGCCCACGATCGTATCGACCGTCTACGTGACGGCGCTCGCCATGCTTATCTGCACGCCGATCGCTGTGCTGGCAGCCGTCTATCTGGCCGAGTACGCCAAGCAGGGCAAGGTCGTCGAGCTCATTCGCTACGCTGCTGACGCTTTGGCCTCGGTGCCCTCCATCGTTATGGGCCTGTTTGGCTACGCCTTGTTTGTCGAGGCCATGGGCCTGGGCCTTTCGATGGTCTCGGCCGCCCTGGCACTCGCGCTCTTGATGCTTCCCATCGTCATGCGTACCACCGAAGAGGCCATTCGCGCCGTTCCGCGCTATATCCGCTGGGGCGCATATGGCCTGGGCGCCACCAAGTGGCAGGTTGTCTCCAAGATCGTGCTTCCTTCTGCCTTTGGCCGTATTGCCACGGGCATCGTTCTCGCCATCGGCCGTGCCATTGGCGAGACCGCGGTGGTGCTCTATACCATGGGGCAGGCCATCAATCTACCTATTTCGCCGCTCGATTCCGGCCGCCCCATGACGGTTCACCTGTATCTGCTTGCCAACGACGGCATCAACATGAACGCAGCCTACGGCACCGCGCTCTTGCTGATGGTGATCATTCTGGCCTTCAACCTGTTTGCGCGCTTCCTGTCGCGCAAGCGTCGCTAGTTAAGGAGTCCCATGTCCGTTTATCAGTCCGCTCCCACGTTGGAGCAAGCGGCCATTACGGCCAAGGATTTCAACTTTTGGTACGGTGACTTTCATGCGCTGACGGGGCTCGACCTCAACATCGCCAAAAACGCCATCACCTCCTTCATTGGCCCTTCGGGCTGCGGCAAGTCGACGTTTTTGCGCTGCATCAACCGCATGAATGACCTGATCGAGGGCACGCGCGTCGAGGGCACCATGACGCTCGACGGCAACGATATCTATGCCGAGGGTGTCGACCCGGTCGATCTCCGTCGTCGCGTGGGCATGATCTTTCAGCAGCCCAACCCGTTTCCTAAATCCATCTACGAGAATGTCGCCTTTGGCCCTCGTCTGCAGGGCGTGACTAGCAAAAGTGACCTCGATGACATCGTGGAAGAATCGCTCAAGCGCGCCAACCTCTGGAAAGAGGTATCCAATCAGCTCAACAAGGATGGTTTGGCGCTCTCGGGCGGTCAGCAGCAGCGTCTGTGCATCGCGCGCGTGCTTGCGGTGCAACCCGATGTCCTTCTGATGGACGAGCCCTGCTCCGCCATCGACCCCACGTCCGTCTCTAAGGTCGAGGATCTGATGGCCGAGCTGGCGCCCGAGATGACGATCATCATCGTCACGCATTCAATGCAGCAGGCAGCTCGCATTAGCGACTACACCGCATTCTTCTTGCAGGAAGTTGCCGGCGAGCCCGCTACGCTCATCGAGTATGGTCAAACCGACGCGATCTTCACCAGCCCGGTGGACTCGCGGACGGAAGACTATATCACCGGCCGCTTTGGCTGATCGGTGCGACTAGTCCCAAGCCGATCGGATCTGGTCCGGTGCGTATTCACTGTGCGGGCGGCATGACCGCACCCAACTGATTGGAGTGAACCATGCGCAAACTGTTTTCCCGTCAGCTCATCGAGGCCCGTCACGAGATGCTGAGCATCTACGAGGCCGTCGATCTGGCCCTCCACGATGCCGTGAAGGCCTATGTGACCGACGACCGCAAGCTCGCCACCAAGACCAAGAAGCGCACGCTTTCGATTGACGCACGCTGCGCCAACCTGGAGGCCGTCTGCTACAACCTGATTGCCACGCAGTCACCGGTCGCCTCCGACTTCCGCTTGCTGCAGACGATCATCTACGTCGACTTTAACCTGCAGCGCATGACCGATAAGGTTCGCCAGATTTGCCGCGCCACGCGTCATATGATCAAGGCCGACATCTCGCTGCCCAAGGAGCTTGTCGGCACGGTCGAGGCCGAGGCTGAGGCCGTCTACCAGGTGCTGGGCTCTTCGCTTTCTGCGCTCGTCACCAACGACATGTCCATCATCTGCAACTTGGCCGTCGAGGACGAGCCAGTGCACGCCGCCTACGAGAAGTTCTTCCGCACCTTTAACCGCATGGACACGGGCGATTTTATGGACGACGACAGCAACTATGACGACCTGCGCCGCGCCATCATGGTATCGCGCTATCTCGATCGCATCGCCTCGATTTCCATCGATGCCGCCTGCCGTCTGACCTTCCTGTTGACCGGACAGCGTATGACTGCCGGTGATATCGCCTGCACTGATGAGGATGAGCTCGAGAGCATGCGCGTGCCTTCGGGCGAGGGTGTTATCATGAGGCCCGCCGTCGATGCACGCTACGTTGCCAAGGTGCCCGTTAACGAGGTCAGCGAGGGTCTTCGCTACCTGCTCGATCATCTTGAGGATGAGGACGATGGCGAGGACGACGAGGAGTAAGTAACCCCGTTCGTCGAAAGATTGTAAATACCTAAGTGAGCGCGGCCTTGCACATGCGGGGCCGCGCTCTTGCGTTAGCATGGGACTACTTGTTTGGCTGTCAGCGGAGGCGATTGGCAATGGATAACTATTTGGACTTGATGCGCGCTCGCCGCGAGCAGATTCTGGAACGTTTTTATGCGGCGCTCGATCGCGCGGGCCGTCCCCACGACGCCGCGAGCCTCATTGCCGTGTCCAAGACCGTTGGTGTCGATGAGACCGTTGCCGCCATCCAGGCGGGGTATCGCCATTTTGCCGAGAACCGCCCGCAGGAGCTGGTTCGCAAGCTCACGGGTCTGGCGGAGCATCCGGAGCTGCCCGAGGTGCGCTTCGATATGATCGGCAACCTGCAGACCAATAAGATCAATGCGGTGCTGGGCTCAGCCGAGCTGATTCACTCGGTGGGTTCGCTGCATCTGGCGCAGGCGATCTCGAGCCGTGCTGTTCGCAAGATTGAGGCAGGCGAGCTCGTCGGCCCCCAGCGTGTGCTCATTGAGGTCAATGTGAGTGGTGAGGAGTCGAAGGGAGGCTTTTCACCCGATGAGATTCGCGCCGCCGCGGGTGAGCTTGCAGAACTTGAGGGAATTTGCGTACAGGGGCTTATGACTATGGCGCCCCGGGGGAATAAGGATGTGGCACGCCGCACCTTTGCGGGGCTTCGTGAGCTGAGGAATGAGCTGGAGGCGGCGCATCCCGATTTGAACCTGCCTGAGCTTTCCTGCGGTATGAGCGAGGACTTTGAGTCTGCCCTTGAGGAGGGCTCTACGCTCGTTCGCCTGGGCAGGGTAGTATTTAGCCCGGAGTTTGCAGTAA
>USHR01000101.1 GCA_900554495.1 uncultured Collinsella sp. | reverse complement strand
GCGTTACGCGATTGTTTCGAAACGGGTGGGAAACACAACGGGCCGGCGATGCTCCTAGTATCCCTATTCAACTGACTGTCTAAATATCTAGGGGAGGATCGCGATGCAGGCAGATTCCGCTCAGCAGCAGGGCCTTTATCGCCCCGAATTCGACCACGATGCATGTGGCATCGGCGCGCTTGCCGATATCAACGGTGAGCGTCATCACCAGATTCTGGACGATGCGCTGTCCATTCTGGTCAACTTGGAGCACCGCGGCGGCACCGGACTCGAGAAGAACACCGGCGACGGCGCCGGCATCCTGTTCCAGGTTCCGCATCACTTTTTCCGTAAAGAGGCTCAAAAGTGTGGCCAGATTCTGCCGGCAGAGGGCGACTATGGCGTGGCCATGCTGTTCTTCCCGCAGGACGAGAAGGGCGTAGAGGATGCCCGCCGCGTGTTTGAGGAGGGCTGCGCCGAGGCCGGCGTGCCGCTGCTCTTTTGGCGCGAGGTGCCGGTTGACCCGCACGACCTGGGCGAGACGGCCCGCGCCTGTATGCCCACTATCCTGCAGGCCTTCCTGGGCCGTCCGGACGACACGCCCGCCGGCGATGCCTTCGAGCGCCGCCTGTACGTGTGCCGCCGCACCATCGAGAAGAAGGCCGACGCTGAGTTTGCCCTGCGCGACAAAATCTTCTATGTATGCTCCATGAGCTCGCGCACCATCGTGTACAAGGGCATGCTGGTCGCCACGCAGATGCGCCGCTTCTTCATCGATCTCAACGACGCCGCCGTCAAGACGGCCGTGGCGCTCGTCCACTCGCGCTACTCCACCAACACCACGCCCAGCTGGGAACGCGCGCACCCCAACCGCTTTATCATCCACAACGGCGAGATCAACACCCTCAAGGGCAACGTCAACTGGATCCGCGCCCGCGAGCCCAACCTGTACAGCCCCGTGCTGCAGCATGATCTTGAGCGCGTGATGCCCATCATCAACCGCGAGGGCTCCGACTCCGCGATTCTGGACAATGTGCTTGAGTTCCTGGTCATGAACGGTCGCCCGCTCACGCGTGCCGCGTCCATGTTGCTGCCCGAGCCGTGGGACCACAACGACAGCCTGAGTGAGGAGCGCCGCGCCTACGACGCTTACCAGTCCATGCTCATGGAGCCGTGGGACGGTCCTGCCGCTATCGCCTTTACCGACGGCCGTACCCTGGGTGCCGCCCTCGACCGTAACGGCCTGCGCCCGGCTCGCTACTACGTGACGCGCGACGGCCGCTTTATGTTGGCGAGTGAGGTGGGCACCATCGAGGTGAGCCCCGAGAACATCCTGACGAGCGGCTGTCTGGGGCCGGGCCAGATGCTCGAGGTCGACTTTGCCCGCGGCCGCGTGATCTACAACGACGAGCTGCGCGCTCGTTACGCCAAGGAAAAGCCCTATCGCGACTGGATCGCCGAGGAGACGCTGACCGTCGACGCGCTCGACAAGCCCGTCGCGCCCACGCCCGCCGAGGATACCGAGGTGCTCGCCGCCGTGCGCATGGCCAAGCTCGGGTATCACTGGGATGATGTTGACGAAGTCGTGCGTCCCATGGCCCAGCAGGGCAAGGCGCCGCTCGCCTCGATGGGTATCGATGCGCCGCTGGCCTGCCTGTCCAAGAAGACGCGCTCGTTCTTTGACTACTTCTATCAGCTGTTCGCCCAGGTCACGAACCCGCCCATCGACGCCCTTCGCGAGCATATGGTCACCTCGACCACGCTCTACCTGGGCAACCACGGCAACCTGCTCGAGGACTCTCGTACGGCCTGCCAGCTGGTTCGCCTGGAGTGCCCACTGCTGAGCGAGGAGGAGTTCGACCGCATTTGCGCCATCGACCGCGTGGGCTTTAAGACCCGCCGTTTCCGTGCCGTCTACCGCCGCGATGCCGGCGAGGGCGCGCTGCAGGCTGCGCTCAAGCAGCTTGCCGAAGACGTCGAGGCTGCGGTTCGCGATGGCGTGAACATCGTGGTGCTGAGCGACCGTGCCGCTGCGGGCGAGGTGCCCGTGCCGTCGCTGCTCGCCGTGGGCTGCGTGCACAACCACCTGATCCGTGCCGGCGTGCGTACCTTTGCCGACATCGTGGTGGAGTGTGGCGACGCCGTGTCCCCGCACGACTTTGCGGCGCTGGTGGGCTACTCCGCGAGCGGCATCTATCCGTACAACGCGCATGCGTGCATTCGCGACTTGGCGGCGCACGGCGATCTGGACGTGACAGCCGAGCAGGGCATCGCCAACTACAACAAGGCTGCGACCGCCGGCATCGTCTCCATCATGTCCAAGATGGGCATCTCCACGGTGCAGAGCTACCACTCCGCGCAGATCTTCGAGGCCGTGGGCTTTACGCCGGAGTTTGTCAACGCGTACTTCGCCGGCACGGTGAGCCGTGTGGGCGGTATGGGTGTCGAGGACGTCGAGCGCGAGCAGAATGAGCGCTACGACGCCGCGCTCGCTATCCTTAAGAGCCCGGCTCCCGATCAGCTGCCCACGTTGGGTCTGACCAAGTGGCGCCCGCTCGGCGGCGAGGATCACCTCATCGATCCGCAGACTGTCTACTTGCTGCGGACCGCCTGCCGTGAGGACAGCTACGACACCTTTAAGGAGTACAGCGCCCGCCTGCACCGCACCGGCCGTGCCGTGCGCCTGCGCGACCTGCTGGACTTTGATGCCGGCGGCCGCACCCCGGTGGCACTCGACGAGGTCGAGCCCGCGCTCAACATCGTTCGCCGCTTTAACACCGGCGCCATGTCGTACGGTTCCATCAGCAAGGAAGCACACGAGTGCATGGCCATCGCCATGAACCGCCTGCACGGCCGTTCCAACTCGGGCGAGGGCGGCGAGGATCCGCGCCGCGAGACCCCGCTGGCCAACGGTGACTCCAAGAACTCCGCGATCAAGCAGGTGGCAAGTGCGCGCTTTGGCGTGACGAGCCGCTGCCTGTGCAGCGCCTTCGAGATTCAGATCAAGATGGCCCAGGGCGCCAAGCCCGGCGAGGGCGGCCACCTGCCCGGCAAGAAGGTCTATCCCTGGATCGCCGAGGTCCGTCAGTCCACGCCCGGCATCGGCCTGATCTCGCCCCCGCCGCACCACGACATCTACTCTATCGAGGACCTGGCAGAGCTGATCTTTGACCTTAAGAACGCCAACCCCGGCGCGCGCGTGTCGGTCAAGCTGGTCAGCGAGGCCGGCGTCGGCACCATCGCCACCGGTGTTGCCAAGGGCGCTGCCGACAAGATTTTGATCAGCGGCCATAACGGCGGCTCGGGTGCCGCGGCGCGCGATTCCATCTGGCATGCGGGCCTGCCGCTGGAACTTGGCCTTGCCGAAGCCCAGCAGACGCTGCTGCAAAACGGCCTGCGCTCGCGCGTGGTGCTCGAGGCCGACGGCAAACTCATGGACGGCACCGATGTTGCCGTCGCCTGCCTGCTGGGTGCCGAGGAGTTTGGCTTTGCGACCATGCCGCTCATCTCCATGGGCTGCCTCATGCAGCGCGACTGTCAGCAGGATACCTGCCCGGCCGGCATTGCGACGCAAAACTGCCGCCTGCGTCGCGGCTTCCGCGGCAAGCCCGAGCACGTCGAGCACTTTATGCTCTTTGTTGCCGAGCAGCTGCGCGAGGTCATGGCGAGCCTGGGCTTCCGCACCGTCGACGAGATGGTCGGCCATCCCGAGTGCTTGCGCCAGATTGAGGTCCCGGGCAACCGCAAGGCCAACCTGCTCGATCTGTCGCCCGTGCTGGCGAGCGCGACCTGCGAGTTCGGTGCCCATATCCCGGGTGCCGACGGCCGTCACTTCCTGCCCCAGATGGCTGCGGACAGCGAGCTCGACAAGACGCTCGACTCCACGTTGTTTGTGCCCTATACGGCCGATGCCCGTGCGCACCTGCGCCCGATTCGCTTCCGCGCCGATATCGCCAACGTCAACCGCTGCGTGGGCACCATCTTGGGCAACGCGGTGACCAAGGCGCATCCCGAGGGCCTGCCCGCTGGCTCCATCACCATCGATTGCGATGGTTCGGCCGGTCAGAGCTTTGGCGCCTTTCTGCCGCGCGGCATTACGCTCAACGTGTGCGGCGACGCCAACGACTACTTTGGCAAGGGCCTTTCTGGCGGCGAGGTGTCGGTGCGCCCCAACCCGCATGCGACCTACAAGTTCGACGAGAACATCATCGTGGGCAACGTTGCGTTCTTTGGCGCTACGAGTGGCCGCGGCTTCATTAACGGCCTGGCCGGCCAGCGCTTTGGCGTACGCAACTCCGGTGCCACGGTGGTGGTCGAGGGCTGCGGCAACCATGGCTGCGAGTACATGACGGGAGGTCTGGCGCTCATCCTGGGCGAGGTCGGGCAGAACTTCGCCGCCGGCATGACGGGCGGCGTGGCTTACGTCTTTGACCAGTACGGTACGCTCGATGCCCGTGTGAACCACGAGAGCGTTGAGCTTAAAGCCCCGACGGCCGGTGAACTGGCGCAGATTCGTGCGCTCATCCAGGAGCACGTGGACGCGACGCAGAGCCCGCGCGGTATTAAGCTGCTCTACAGCTTTGAGACGATGAGCAAGCACTTTGTGAAGGTCATTCCGACCGAGTACGAGCGCGTGCTGGCGATTGTCGCTGCGGCCGAGGCTGTGGGCAAGACGCATGCGCAAGCCGAGGAGCTGGCGTTTGACATTGTGACCGGCCGCGCGAGTGCCGCGGATGTTGCTCGCTTTGATGTGGCGGGTGGTGTTGCTGGTGCTGTGCCCGCCACCAGCTCTGTTGCTTCGACCAAGAAGGAGGCGTAAGTGCCATGGGTAAGCCCGGTGCTTTTCTTGATATCGATCGCGTGACCCATGAGCTGCGCCCCGTGGAGGAGCGCAGCCGCGATTTCGATCCGCTGTACGTGGAGCTCGACGACGATGCGCGCCGTGCCCAGGCGAGCCGCTGCATGATGTGCGGTGTGGCGTTTTGTCAGATGGGTGCGAGCTTTGGCAAGGCGCGTCCGAGCGGCTGCCCGCTGCACAATCTGATTCCCGAGTGGAACGAGCTAGTGTATCGCGGCCGCTGGGACGAGGCTGCCGAGCGTCTGTCACTCACCTCGCCCATGCCCGAGTTCACGAGCCGCGTGTGCCCGGCGCTGTGCGAGGCCGCGTGCAACCTGGGTTCGGTCGACGGCCAGCCCACGACGATTCACGACAATGAGCGCGCGATCAGCGACCATGAGTGGGCAAACGGTGGTCCGCGCCGCTTTGAGCCGGCGGGGGAGGATGCACCCACGGTCGCTGTGATTGGCTCTGGCCCGGCTGGCCTGGTGGCTGCATGGGAGCTTGCACGTCGCGGTGCCCGTGTGACGGTATTTGAGCGTGACGACCGCCCGGGCGGCCTGCTCATGTACGGCATTCCCAACATGAAGCTCGAGAAGTCTGTGGTCG
This sequence comes from uncultured Collinsella sp., assembly GCA_900554495.1. Lineage (GTDB taxonomy): Bacteria > Actinomycetota > Coriobacteriia > Coriobacteriales > Coriobacteriaceae > Collinsella. The sequence continues at coordinate 1,283 of USHR01000101.1, read as the reverse complement.
AGCGTCGCGTGGCACTCATGCGCGAGCTGGGCATTGTGTTCGAGCTGGGTGCCGACGTGAGCGATCCCAAGGTTACCGCCAAGCTCGACGACTTTGACGCCGTCGTGGTGGCTGCCGGCGCCCGCGCCCCGCGTGGGCTTTCGGCTGCGAACATTGATGCCCCGGGCGTGGTGTATGCCGTGGACTACCTGACGGCTTCGACCGTCTCGGTGCTCGATGGCGGCGAGCCCGCGGTGAACGCGCGCGGCCTGGACGTTGTGGTCATTGGCGGCGGCGATACCGGTAACGATTGCGTGGGCACCGCGGCACGTCAGGGTGCGCGCAGCGTGCGCCAGTTTGAGTTCTTGCCGGCGGCGCCTGATGCGCGCGCGGCGAGCAACCCCTGGCCGCAGTGGCCAAACGTTAAGAAGACCGACTACGGCCAGCAGGAGGCCATCGCTGCCATGGGCGGCGAGATGCGCGCTTGGGGCGTGGATACGCTCGAGGTGCTGCTGGATAAGAAGGGCGCTGCCGCGGGCCTGCGCGTGGTCGATCTGGACTGGTCGGCGGGAAAGCCCGAGCGCATCGCGGGCTCCGAGCACGAGGTGCCGACGCAGCTGGTGCTCATCGCCTGCGGCTTTACGGGTCCGGAGCACGGTGTGTTCGACGCCGTTGGCGTGCCCGTTGCCACTGCTGGTCGTCCGCTGCCTGTGATGGCCGCCGAGGGCTCGCATCTTGCGGCGCGTGTCGACGGCGTCGCCGCGGATGCCGCGCCGGTGTATGTTGCCGGTGATGCGCGCAACGGCAGCTCGCTCGTGGTGAACGCTATGGCCGACGCCCTGGCCTGCGCTGCCGAAGTCGCCGATGCGCTGGAGCTGTAAGGCGGCTGTCCACAACTAAATTGTCAAGGGCTGTCCCCAGCGGCTGGCACATAAGGAACGTCCCCAAGTGCCGGCAGCTGGGGACGTTCCTTTTTTGCCGGCAGTTTGGGACACTCCTTGCGAGTTCGCAGGCGACTTTGTCATTTGTCGACGTGCAAGTGTTCATTCGTCGACGTTTGCGATTGTGCCACTCTGCTCTTTCTGTGGTGACTGCGGGCATCTGGCTCAAAAGGGCGGGTTGGACGTCTATGTCTACCTGCGGTTTCTTTGCGGTGCACTCATTCGGTCAAGTGTCCCGTCAAGTGTTTGGTTGGCATCTGGTTTGCAGTCGAAGACCTATTTTGCCCGCGCTTGCCTCGGTTGCTCGCCCTCCTCGTAAGCTCAAATTGAGGTCCATCAGTTTGAGGAGGATGCCATGACTGA
>USHR01000100.1 GCA_900554495.1 uncultured Collinsella sp. | reverse complement strand
TGGCTGAAGCTGGTATCGGCGTTGATATCGTCGAGATTTCCCGCATGAAATCAATTCTTGAAAAGACGCCGTCGTTTGCTCGGCGTGTGTTTACCGAAGAAGAGCGTGCTTATTGCGATGCATCATCGCGTCCCGCTGCTCACTATGCGAGCCGCTTTGCTTCGCGCGAGGCGGTGCTTAAAGCTCTTGGCACGGGTTTTAGTCAAGGCGTGGGTCGCAAGGATGTTTCGGTAACGCGTGATAAACTCGGCAAACCGAAGGCGCTGCTTTCGGGCCGCGCACTCGAGATCGCTCAAGAGCTGGGTGTTGTTGAGGTCGCTCTTTCCATTACGCTTACAGGGGACTTAGCCGTTGCGAATGCCATCGCGATTACCGAAGATGCTCGACCTAAGCCTAAGGAAGAAAAGGTGAGCACCAAGGAACGCGTTGCGCAGACATTTAAAGAGGCTCGCTCTGTTTTAGATGAGCTTGAGCAGCTGCAGAATTCAGCATTGACGGAGCATCTGGGCGATGCTTCGCAAGATACGCTAGGAGCATAGATGAAACCGGTTTTGAGTACCGAAGAAGTCGTTCGTCTCGAGGATATCATCGAACGCGAAGGGACTTCGAAGGCCGAGCTTATGGAGCTAGCGGGTGAGTTTGCCGCCAACGAGGTCTTGAAGCTCAATCCCGATCGGGTTCTCGTTCTGGTCGGTTTTGGTAATAATGGCGGCGACGGTTGGGTTGCCGCCGATATTCTGAGCCATAAGGGTGTGGACGTCGATATCGTTTCTCCGGTTGAGCCGGATGAGATTCCTGCTGTTCTGGCACGTCATGTTGCTCGTCGTACTGCCGGCCGCGATGTGCACGTTTGCGTCGGCCCCTCGCGTGACGAACTCGAGGTTTTGATCGATAAGGCCGATGTTGTTGTCGATGCCATTTTTGGTACCGGTTTCCACGGGAATCTGCGTGCGCCGTTCTCCATCTGGATTCCTACGGTCAATGAATGCGCCGATTGTGTCGTATCCATTGATGTCCCCTCGGGCCTGAATGCCGAGACGGGCGTTGTTGATGACGACTGCATTCGTGCCGAGCATACGGTGACGATGATTGCGCCCAAGATTGGTCTGTATAGCGCTGATGGCCCTGAGTATGCTGGCGATTTGATCTGCGGCAATCTTTACGACCGTCTTGACGAGGTTATCGATGATGTCGACCACGCCGCCGAGATTGTCGAGCCCGGTGACTTAGTTGATTACTTTGCTCCATTACCTACGAATATCGATAAGTATTCCCGTGGCTCTGTGCTTATTGTCGCCGGATCTGCGCAATATCCTGGTGCTGCCATTATGGCGGCCAAATCTGCAGCTCGCGCGGGTGCTGGTTACGTGGCAGTCGCGGCTCCTGACGCCTGCGCCAATCTTATTCGCATGGCACTTCCTTCGATTCCCGTCTTTGCTATTCCGTCTGATTCCCGCGGCTCCTTTGGCGCCGCTGCGCGCATGACTGTGTGCGAGATTGCAAAGAAGTACAGCTGTGTACTGTGCGGTCCCGGTATGACGACGTCTGCCGGCGCTATGCAGGTGGTTTCGGGCTTGCTCGAGCTTGATGTACCGCTTATTTTGGATGCCGATGCACTCAACTGCCTTGCTAAGATTGCCATTGACGGTATTGATAGTAATCCCGAGATGTATCGTCGCGAGCAGCCGTTGGTTATGACGCCGCACTATCGTGAGCTTTCGCGTCTGGTTGCCGGTGACGAGGTGAACGACCTTGGTACCGCGATTGCGGCCGCGCAGAAGGTTGTCTGGGCTGCGGGCTCCGACAATCTGGTGGTCATTGCCAAGGGGCCGACGACGGCTATCTGTGGCGTTGAGCGTGTGCTGCTGCCGCTCTCGGGTCCGGCTTCTCTGGCAACTGCCGGTTCGGGTGATGTTCTCGCGGGTATTTTGGCCGGCACGCTTGCCACCATGCGCGACGAGATGGATCGTTGGGAGTTGCTGTATTCGTACGCCGTCGCACTTCACAGCTACGCCGGTTTTGCCGCGGCGACGGAGTATGGTGAGAAGAGCGTCATCGCGACCGATCTTATCGACTTGATCGGTCCTGCCATGGAACTGGCGGCAAAGGATGCGCTCGAAGATCTGGGAATCATGGACGAAGGGTCGGATGACTAATCATGAATAAAGCCGATTTGACGCGCTGGTCCTGGGTCGAGATCGACCGCGGGGCGCTCCGTCGCAACACGAGGGCCTATAAGAACTTGCTGAATCCACGTCAGCGCCTGTGCTGCGTGGTCAAGGCCGATGCTTATGGTCATGGAGCTGTTGAGTGCGCCAAGATCATGTATTCGGCCGGTGCCGACATGTTTGCCGTGGCGACGGTTAACGAGGGCGTTGAGCTCCGACAGGGCGGGATTACGAAACCCATCCTCATCCTAAGCGAGCCGCCTATCGAGGCCATTCCGACGTTGCTCGAGTTTGATATCATGCCCTCGGTCTATACGTCTGACTTTGCTCTTGCGTATGGCGAATGTGCCGTCGCGGCGGGCAAAGTGGGCAAGTATCATCTCGCCATCGAGACGGGCATGAATCGTATCGGCGTTCACTACACGCAGGTGCTCGACTTTGTCCGCGGTATAAATTTCCATCGCGGTATTCAGTGCGACGGCGTATTTACGCACTTCGCCACGGCCGATGAACCTTCGGGCTGGGACTACAAGCTGCAGTGTCAGCGCTTTACCGAGGCCGTTCAGGCCATTAAGGATGCGGGTTTTGAGTGCGGTATCGTGCACTGCGCCAACACGCCGTCCTCGATGCTCGACCCCTCGATGCATTTTGATATGATCCGCGCCGGCGTTGGCTTGTATGGCATGCAGCCGTGCGAGCTGAGTGGCCGCGTGATGCAGCTTGATCCCGTTATGAGCGTCCATGCGCGCGTGACGCGCGTGGCACACCCTGCGATGGGTGAGGGCGTGGGCTACGGTTTTACCTACCGCGTACCGCGTACGCGCGTTCAGATCTGCACGCTGCCGATCGGTTATGCCGACGGCCTATCGCGTACGCTTTCCAATCGTATGGATGTGCTGTATCGCGGCGAGCGCGTGCATCAGGTTGGCAATATCTGCATGGACCAGTTTATGGTCGCCATTCAGTCCAACCCGGCACACGAGATTCCCGAGGCCGAGTATGGTGACGAGATGATCATTGTCGGCCGCGATGGCGATGCCGAGATCACTATGGACGAGATGGCGCGCCTACGCGGCACGATTAACTACGAGGTCGCCTGCGGCTTTGGCATGCGTCTCGACAAGGTCTACGTGTAGGAGCCGCTATGGGCGTCATGCACATCCCCGGCCATACCCATCAGGCACCACGTGAGGTCGCACTCGAGGAAATTGAGGCCGTTCTGGGCGATTGTCACCTCTGCCAGCTCTACCAGTCGCGTCACAATATCGTGTTTGGCGTGGGAAACCCCCGCGCTCGCGTGATGTTTATTGGTGAGGCGCCGGGCCGCAATGAGGATTTGCAGGGCGAGCCCTTTGTGGGGGCGGCGGGAGAAGACCTCAACGGCATTTTGTCGCTGGCGGGGCTCAAACGCGAAGACGTCTACATTGCCAATGTGCTTAAGTGCCGCCCGCCGGGAAACCGCAATCCGCGTCCCGAGGAAGTGCTGGCTTGCTCGCCGTTTTTGCGTGAGCAGATTCGAAGCATCTGGCCCGATATTATCGTGACGCTCGGCAACCCCGCGACGCACTTTGTGCTTAAGACCGAGATTGGCATTACTAAGCTGCGCGGTAGGTTCCACCAGATGGGGCATTTTGTAGTAATGCCTACTTTTCATCCGGCAGCAGCGCTGCGCAATCCGGCGTGGCAGGAGCTGCTGGAGGAAGACTTTAAGATGCTGGGCGATTATCTGGAGCGACATCCCGCACCAGAGGACGCCTCGGAATAATAAGGAGCATATATGTCCCTGGAGCGCCTGGGGGTAGGTACTTACAAAACGACTTGCGCTGCCGATACGGAGTACTTTGGCGAGCTAATTGCACCGTGCCTTGAGGACGGCGATGTGCTCATCCTGACCGGTGGCCTGGGGGTGGGCAAAACTCACTTTACCAAGGGCGTATCGCGCGGGCTGGGCGATGGGCATATGGTTACGAGCCCTACGTTTGCGCTCATGGCCGTTCACGATCAAGGCCGTATTCCGCTGTTTCACTTTGATCTATACCGCCTGGAGCATGCCTACGAGCTCGAGGATACGGGCATTTTCGATGTGCTGGGCTATGAGGGTGCTTGCCTGCTGGAATGGGGCGAACAATTCCAAGACGAGCTGACGGATGAGTATCTTTCGGTGACGCTCAAGCGTGATGAGGGCGACAGCGATGTGCGAACGATAACGCTTGAGGCGCACGGTGACCGCGCAATGGAGCTTTCCCATTTGATTGATAAGGCTGTACAAGATGAGCTTGCATAACGACAACGCGCTGGTGGTGGCGCTCGATACCTCGACCGACATGCTTGCCTGCGCGGCAAGCTGGATTGATGGGCAGACGGGCGAGACGAAGCTCGTGAGTGGCGACCACATGTGTCGCCGTCACGCCAACGTTGAGCTCGTGAATACCGTTGATGGCGTGCTGGCTCAAGCCGGTCTGGATCGCAGCGATGTTGGTTGCTATGTGGTCGGTCGCGGCCCGGGGTCCTTTACGGGTGTGCGCATCGGCATCTCCACTGCCAAGGGCCTCGCGCGTGGTGCCAATGTTCCGCTGCTGGGCGTGTCGACGCTCGACGCTTGCGCTTGGACGGCGTGGAAGGCTGGCGTGCGCGGCAAGCTTGGTATCTTGGCCGATGCTATGCGCGGTGAGGTATATCCGGCGCTGTATATGCTGGTCGATGAGGGTCCCGAGCGTCAATTTGAGCGCGAACACGTGGTCAAGGCCGCCGTGGCGCTCGATGAGTGGCGCCAAGCAGCAGGCTGGGACCAGGTTCAGCTGACCGGTGACGGTCTCGTGCGCTATGGCAAGCTGCTGGGTGAGGACGAGACCGCCCGCTGCGTGGAGCGCGACCTGTGGTGGCCTTCGGGCGAGGGCTTGCTGCTCGCGCACGCTGCGGGTGACGGCGATCCGGCCCGCGTCCTGCCGATTTACACGCGCCTTTCGGATGCCGAGGAAAACGAGCGCAAGCGTCTTGGTCTTGCCGAGAGTGCGCAGAGCGAAATTACGGGCGTTGCCGATGAGCTCGCCGGTCGTCATCTGCAGTTCCGTCCCATGGGCGCGGCGGATGCCGAGGGCGCGAGCGCGCTGGAGGCTGCCTGCTTTGAAGGTGCCGGACACGAGGCGTGGACGCCGGGCATGTTCCTGTCCGAACTGGGCGAGGACGTCGCTGCGCCGCGTAGTTGGTGGGTGGCACACGACGACGGCAAGCTGCTGGGCCTTGCCGGCGGTATGGTCGTGGACGGTGATGTGCAGATTCTGGATGTCGCCGTCGACCCGGCACATCGCCGTGAGGGCATTGCCCGCAAGCTGCTGTCGCATGTGAGCTATGATGCCCAGATGCTCGGCTGCACCACGGCTTCGCTCGAGGTCGAGGACGGCAACGAGGGAGCGATCGCGCTTTATAACGCTCTGGGCTTTACCGAGGCAGGACGGCGCCGCGGCTACTATGGTGCCGGCAAGGATGCCATCGTCATGACGGCTCCGCTGCCCCTCGTGCTTCCGGTCGACAATGCTTCGCCCGAGCCGACGGCGACAGAGCAGCGCGTATGGCCGCTGCCTGCGCCTGGGCGCTCAGAGGGGGAGCGTGCCGAAATTGAGCGCCGCCGCCTAGTGCTCGCTATCGAGAGTTCCTGCGACGAGACGGCCGTGGCGATTATCGATGCGGATGGCAATATGCTGGCCAACCAGGTGTCGACACAGATTGATTTTCATGCCCGCTTTGGCGGCGTGGTGCCCGAGATCGCCTCGCGCAAACACGTTGAGGTGATTGTGAGTGTCGTGGATGCGGCGCTCGAGGATGCCGCAGCATCGCTTGGTCTTGAGGGCGGGGCCATTGCTCCCAGCGAGCTTGCCGCCGTGGGCGTGACACAGGGTCCGGGCCTGGTGGGCGCCCTCGTGGTGGGCGTTGCCTTTGCCAAAGGCTTTGCCTACGCTGCCGGTAAGCCGCTCGTATGCGTCAACCATCTGGAGGGGCACCTGTTTGCCAACTTGCTGGCGCAGCCCGACCTCAAGCCGCCGTTCATCTTCACGCTTGTCTCGGGCGGGCACACCATGCTCGTGCACGTGAAGGCGTGGGGCGACTACGAGGTACTTGGTGAGACACTCGACGATGCTGTGGGCGAGGCCTTCGACAAGGTAGCCAAGGCGTTGGGTCTGGGCTATCCCGGTGGCCCCATCATCTCCAAGCTGGCCGAGACGGGCAACCCCAAGGCGATCGATTTCCCCCGTGCGCTTAACAGCAGGGGGGACTACCGCTTCTCGCTTTCGGGCCTCAAGACGGCGGTGACGCTCTACATCGAGCAAGAGACCAAGGCCGGTCGCACGGTTCACCTGCCCGATCTGGCGGCTTCGTTTGAGGCAGCTGTCTTTGACGTGCAGTACAAGAAGGCCAAAAACGCACTGCACGCTACCGGATGCAAGGAATACTGCATCGGTGGCGGCGTCTCGGCCAACCCGCATCTGCGCGAGATGATGATCAAGAAGCTTGGGCGTCAGGGGATTCGTGTAACGGTGCCGCCCTTGTCTGCCTGTACCGATAACGCAGCCATGATCGCGGAGGTCGCCCGCCGCAAATTCGACCGAGGTGAAATCTCGCCGTTCGACGTCGACGCCGATCCAAACATGACGCTGTAGCTGGTACGGCACGGTCCCCGGACGGAGGGGCCGGATATAAGGTTTCCTGCTCTACAGTCCTGCGCAAGACGAAGGCC
>USHR01000099.1 GCA_900554495.1 uncultured Collinsella sp. | reverse complement strand
GGGGTTTGCCTTTGAGTTTCCCGTCGTGTCAGCACGACGTGCGAAAATTCCCATGGCGGCGCCGCTTGCCGGCGGAGCCGCGGCTGCCCGCGCCTTTGGCGGGCCGGCCGAAGTATCCGACACCATCTCTGCGACCAAGGAGGGCTAAGCCATGGCTTCTCAAGCTGAGCTCACCCCGTGCGGGGCAATGTTTGACACAATGTTTGACATCTTTAAGCGCGCAGCGCACCTGAGCCATATCGAACTGTGCGGCTTGGTGCTCTCGAGTCGCCCGCTCGCCGACGGCCGTAGTCCGCAGAGCCGTGCCGCCGATCGCTCCTGGGTTTCGCGCTTTATCGTGCGCGCGCCGGTCGGCACGCTGCAGGAACGTTATTTTGCCGATTACGGCACCTCGGCCGCGCGCATTATGTCGCAGCTGGCCCTGCGCCGTCGCAACCCCATGGACGCCGCGGCCGTGACCAATATGGTGTGCGGCCCCGCTGGCGAGCCCATGGTGCGGGCACTCGAGGAATGCCACCAGGACACGAATCTCTATCGCAATGCGCTCGAGCGCCTGTCGCAGGCGGCTGAACTCATGCCCGCCGAGCGCGCCGAGGCCATCCTGGTGCTGTTTGTCGCCGTGGGTTGCTCGGCAGATGTACGTTCGTCGGTGACCTATGCCATCGACTACGCTCATGCGACCTGTGGCGGCGCCACGTCGACGCCGCGCTCGCTGAGCACATCTTCGGTCGCGGGCGAGCACGAGGTCGCGCCGGCGCATCCGCTGGGACTGCTGCGCGTGCAAAACGGCTACGTGGCGAGCGCCCCGCGCTGGATCCAGCCGAGTGAGGAAGGCGTCGAGATCGGCGCACTGGCAACGGGGGAGGGCGACATCACCGACGTCGGCGACGACGTCTCGGCCCGCCATGCCCATATCTGGTGCGACGATTCTGGCACATGGTTTGTCGAGGACCTGGCGTCCACGAACGGCACCGTGGTGGTAAACGGGGCCACGAGTGTGTGTATTCAAGTAGAGCCTGGCCGCTCCGCCCAGCTCAACCCCGGCGACGAGCTCAAACTCGGCGAATCCACCACCTACGCCATCCTCCTCGGCGCTCTCTAACTCATCCCCTCAATGAGTTGCGGTGAAATAGGGACTGATTAAGGCCGTTAACAGCAAAAACACTCCCTATTTCACCGCAACTGCTGTGGGGTTCCAGGGGACTGTGCCCGTCGGTGCCGGGCGCACAATAGTCACCCGAGGTAAACCTTTACCGGCCACCTATATTTGCCGAAATATGGCTTGACGGCGGGGTACAATAAACCCGCATGCGGATTTCCGTTGCGGGCGCTTCCCATCGCCGGGGCGTGCCCGGGAGCATCCGGCATGCGGCCTTTGCGGCGCTCGGTCATGTGCAAGACGGGTAGCTGGGCTTGTGGAGCGCGTGCAGCCCTCCTCGCCTCGGCATGCCTTCTCTCCACGCCATGTACCTGCTGCTGAGCCTGCCTGCCAGATGATTGGAAGCAACAGCGAAAATCCCATCACGCCAACATCCCGGCGATCGCCGGGGCCTGTATACCTATATGAGAGGAGAGGGGTATATGGCGCGTAAGTTTAAGTCTATGGACGGCAACGAGGCGGCCGCATATGTTTCGTATGCGTACACCGAGGTAGCGGGAATCTATCCCATTACGCCGTCCAGCCCGATGGCCGACCATGTCGACCAGTGGGCGGCCCAGGGTCGCAAGAATATCTTCGGCACCCCGGTCAAGGTCGTCGAGATGGAGTCCGAGGCAGGTGCAGCCGGTACCGTTCACGGTTCGCTGGGCGCCGGTGCTCTGACCACCACCTACACGGCTTCTCAGGGCCTGCTCCTGATGATCCCGAACATGTACAAGATCGCGGGCGAGCAGCTTCCGGGCGTTTTCCACGTCTCCGCGCGTTGCGTCGCTTCGCACGCCCTGAACATCTTCGGTGATCACTCCGACGTCATGGCCTGCCGTCAGACCGGCTTCGCCATGCTCGCCGAGGGCAACGTCCAGGAGGTCATGGACCTCTCGCCGGTGGCTCACCTTGCCGCCATCGAGGGTAAGACCCCGTTCCTTAACTTCTTCGACGGCTTCCGCACCAGCCACGAGATCCAGAAGGTCGCCATGTGGGACTACAAGGATCTGGCCGAGATGTGCGACATGGACGCCGTCCAGGCTTTCCGCGACCACGCGCTCAACCCTGAGCACCCGCACACCCGCGGCAGCCACGAGAACGGCGATATCTTCTTCCAGAACCGTGAGGCCTGCAACAAGGTCTACGACGAGCTTCCCGCCGTCGTCGAGGGCTACATGAAGAAGATCAACGAGAAGCTCGGCACCGATTACGGCCTGTTCAACTACTACGGCGCTCCCGATGCCGACCGCGTCGTCGTGTGCATGGGCTCCTTCTGCGACGTGCTCGAGGAAGTCATCGACTACCTCAACGCCCACGGCGAGAAGGTCGGCCTGGTCAAGGTCCGTCTGTTCCGTCCGTTCTCCATCAAGCACTTCGTCGACGTTCTCCCCGAGACCGTCCAGAAGATCGCCGTCATGGACCGTACCAAGGAGCCGGGTTCCATCGGCGAGCCGCTCTACCAGGACGTCGTCTCCGCTCTCTACGAGGCCGGCAAGACGGGCATCAAGGTCGTCGGCGGCCGTTATGGCCTGGGCAGCAAGGACACGCCTCCCGCGTCCGCGTTCGCTGTCTTCGAGGAGCTCAAGAAGGACGAGCCCAAGCGCGAGTTCACCATCGGCATTGTCGATGACGTGACCAACCTGAGCCTGCCCGAGGCCGAGGATGCGCCCAACACCGCAGCCCCCGGCACCATCGAGTGCAAGTTCTGGGGTCTGGGTGGCGACGGTACCGTCGGCGCCAACAAGAACTCGATCAAGATCATCGGCGACCACACCGACAAGTACGTCCAGGCTTACTTCCAGTACGACTCCAAGAAGACCGGCGGCGTCACCGTCTCGCACCTGCGCTTTGGTGATTCCCCGATTCGCTCGCCGTACTACGTGACCAAGGCCGACTTTGTCGCCTGCCATAACCCCAGCTACATCGTTAAGGGCTTCAAGATGGTCCGCGACGTCAAGCCGGGCGGCACCTTCCTGGTCAACTGCCAGTGGAGCGACGAGGAGTTCGCCGAGCACATGCCCGCCGTGGCCAAGCGCTACATCGCGAACAACAACGTCAACGTCTACCTGATCGACGCTATCGATCTGGCCGCCAAGGTCGGCATGGGCAAGCGCACCAACACGGTGCTCCAGTCCGCCTTCTTCGCGCTGGCCAAGGTCCTGCCCGCCGAGGACGCCCTGCAGTACATGAAGGACGCGGCTACCAAGTCCTACATGAAGAAGGGCCAGGCTATCGTCGACGCCAACCACAAGGCCATCGATGCCGGCGCTACCGCCTTCCGTAAGTTCGAGGTTCCGGCCGACTGGGCTACCGCCGAGGATGCCGCTCCCGTCGAGCTCTCCGAGGAGACCAAGTCCGCTATCGCCCAGCAGGTCAAGAACCTGCTCGAGCCCATCGATCGCATGGACGGCGACAGCCTGCCTGTTTCCGCCTTCGTCGATTGCGCCGACGGCCAGTTTGAGCTGGGCGCCTCCGCATACGAGAAGCGCGGCGTCGCCGTGGTCGTTCCCCACTGGGACGAGACCAAGTGCATCCAGTGCAACCAGTGCGCCTATGTGTGTCCGCATGCCACCATCCGTCCGTTCGCGATGACCGAGGACGAGGCTGCCGCCGCGCCCGAGGCTACCCGCACGCTCGACGCCATGGGCCCCAAGGCCAAGGGCATGAAGTTCACCATGGCTGTGTCCCCGCTCGACTGCATGGGTTGCACCAACTGCGTCAAGGTTTGCCCCAAGGGCGCCCTCGAGATGGTTCCCACCGAGCAGGAGATGGACCAGCAGCCCGTTTGGGACTACATGGTCGAGAACGTCTCCGAGAAGAAGGAGCTCATCGCGGCCAACGTCAAGGGCAGCCAGTTTAAGCAGCCCTACCTGGAGTTCTCCGGCTCCTGCGCCGGCTGCGCCGAGACCGCCTATGCACGTCTGGTGACCCAGGTTGCCGGCGACCGCATGTTCATCTCCAACGCCACCGGCTGCTCCTCCATTTGGGGCAACCCCGCTGCCACCGCTCCTTACTGCAAGGACAAGGACGGTCACGGCCCGGCGTGGAACAACTCCCTGTTCGAGGACAATGCCGAGCACGGTCTGGGCATGGCCGTTGGCTATGAGGCCGTTCAGAAGAAGCTGATCGCTGCTACGCAGGAGATCATCGCCGCTGACGGTCCGTCCGACGAGCTCAAGGCCGCCGGTCAGGCTTGGATCGACTCCGTCAACGACGCCGAGGCCTCTAAGACCGCTGCCGCCGCCTACGTTGCCGAGCTCGAGAAGTGCGGCTGCGACGCTTCCAAGGCGATCCTCGCCGACAAGGCTTACCTCACCAAGAAGTCCTTCTGGATCTTCGGTGGCGACGGTTGGGCCTACGACATCGGCTTCGGTGGCCTGGACCACGTCCTGGCTTCCGGCCACAACGTCAACGTCTTCGTCTTCGACACCGAGGTCTACTCCAACACCGGCGGTCAGGCCTCCAAGGCTTCGAACCTGGGCCAGGTTGCTCAGTTCGCCGCTGCCGGTAAGGTGACCAAGAAGAAGTCTCTGGCCGAGATCGCTATGAGCTATGGCTACGTCTACGTGGCGCAGGTCGCCATGGGCGCCAACCCGGCTCAGACCCTCAAGGCCATCCACGAGGCCGAGGCCTACGACGGCCCGTCCCTCATCATCGGCTACAGCCCCTGCGAGATGCACTCCATCAAGAAGGGTGGCATGCAGAACTGCCAGGCCGAGATGAAGAAGGCTGTCGAGTGCGGTTACTGGAACCTCTTCCGCTTCAACCCCGAGGCTGCTGCCGGCAAGAAGTTCTCGCTCGATTCCAAGGAGCCCGCGGGCGGTTATCAGGAGTTCCTGATGAACGAGGCCCGTTACGCTTCGCTGACGCGTTCCTTCCCCGAGCGCGCCGAGGAGCTCTTCAAGGAGAACGAGCAGGCCGCTATGGACCGCTATGCTCACCTGCTGAAGCTCAGGACGGTGTACAACGAGGCCTAGGTCTCCCACCGCAGGATCTGAGGGCTGACCTTCGCGGACGTCCTCGGACATGAAAGAACCCCCGCTGCGCACTACGTGCGGCGGGGGTTCTTTCGTCCTGCGGAGTGTCCGCGAAGGTCAGCCCTCAGATCCTGCTACGACTACGTCCTCGGATTGTGTGGGCTGATGAAGGACGTGGCTGTGGGGGCCTTTTGTCCCGGTCGCTGTTTCGCGGCTTTGCCGCGAAACCACGCGTTACTTTGGGAAAGGGCTGGGGACTTGGTCGTTACCGCCTTTTATCCCTTTGCTTTTTCGCGCCTTTGGCGCGAAACGCGCAGCGCTATGGAGAGGGCTGGGGACGCTGTCGCGTGCGTCTCCAGTCCTCTGATTGCCACTTTGGGTCCCGTGGCGGGACATTGTTGGTGCTGCCTGGTTGTTTTTATCTTGTCTCGCCGCTCTCTGTGCGTAGGCGGTAGCCGTGGACGAGGTCGCTAATAGCCGGCCAGGGAATCTGGCGGTCGACCCAAAATTGGAGCTGGACCAGATAGCGCTCGGTGGCGCGGGTGAGGGCCGCGAACTGTTCGTGAGTCTCAACCTGGGCGTAGAGGTCGCGGCTGTGGGCGAGGATTGCCGTCGTGTCATCCATTTTGCCGGTGACGTCGAAGGCGCCCGAGAACCAGTCGCACAGGCGTGCGGCACTGTTTTTGATCGTTGCGAGGTCGGCGGTGCCGTCGTTGGCGTTTTCGTTGGCCTGGGCTCGCAGGAGGGAGAGGGCGTCGGCGGCGTTCATGCAGTAACCGACGGTGAAGTTCCAGACGGCGAATTCGCGGCCGGTGTCGAGCTTGCGGCGGCGCATGTAGTCGATGTCACGCGGTTCCTCGAGCATCATTTGATCGGCGAGGGCTTCAAGTGCAGTGGCGTACTCGGCAAGGTCGAGTGTGAGCAGGGTGTTGATATCCATCATCTTTAGGCCTCCGTTTCGATCTCGACGATTTCGTTTTTAATGTACATGCCCTGGTTGTCCCAGACATTGCGGCAGGCGGCGGCAAAACGCTCGCGGTCGGCTTCGCAGATGCGGGCGAACATGTTGCAGGTGCCAAAGGGCTCGCACACGTCAAAGAAGATGCAGATTGACGACCATCCGCCATACCAGCTCACGGCGCCCGCTGGCTCGTGAAAGACGGGGTTCTCGATGTGCTCGTAATTGGCGATGGGGCCCGAGACAGGATACGTCACCTCGGCATCGCAGATCTTGGCCGAAAAGATACGTGACTCGACTGGACAGGATGATTCGAACAGCTTGCATGCCTCGGGAGCCTTGTCCCAGAGCATGTCGGCGAGAAACGTCTCGCCATTCAGCGTGATCTTGAGCATTTTTGTCATAGTAAGGACCTCCTCAATCCGTCGCTCAAGGGGTTCGCTGGCGGATAAGGAGAAGACAGCAGCGGGGTCGCCGAACCCAAACTTCACGACAAATCTCTGTCGCCCCAGCCCGCGCTGTTCTTCGCTAAAGTACCATGCAGCAATTGCGCGCGCAATATCAGTATTTGATTTTCTGGAAGCGGCAACCGACGAGACGGCTCGCCGGCTGCCGGCCGACGCGCGGCAAAGGCACTCGTCTATTCTTTAAGTTGGATGAAAAACGCCATGTTATTGCAGGGCTGCATACTCGTCCAATAAGTGCATAGAATCTCGTATAGTGCGAGTAAGACTTTGCGCTGACTGTTTTATGTTTAGCAAAGATATAGTTTGCATAATCTGGTCTAATCCCTGCTCTATTAAAATAAAGTTGCACGTAAATGACGTAGATATGCTTGAGCTGGGTTTCTTTACGCTGAGCGGGTAAAAGCGACCGTTCACCGTTCAACTATTTTCAAAATGAATAAAATGAGCGATAAAGAGAATATAAACCTTAATAAACT
>USHR01000098.1 GCA_900554495.1 uncultured Collinsella sp. | reverse complement strand
GTTAACCCCCGGCCGCTCAATTGTCTGGAATTCCATTTTAATAAAGAACCAATCTCAATATCGAAGCCGAGCTCGAAATGCTGCAAATTTGACCCCAGCCGTTCACATCACGCCGCGATTTTTAGCCGCATGGACCAGAAGGGACACGCGCGACCTCTAGCTCGACAAGGAGTGTCTCCAACTACCGCTCATTTAAGTACGTCCCCAATGAGTGCGACGGAATGGCTCCCCTTGGCAGCTTAAAGCCGTCATGCAGGAACCATTCCGTCGCAACCTCATGAAAGGGACTGGGTTGTAAATGTTGGAGTAGAGCCGTTAGCGCCCGGGGGCCAGGATCACCAGCGCGTCGTGCTCAAAGGGATGCTGAGCCACGCGCACGGTGCCGTCACCGTTGTCGCGGACGGGCAGCTTGGCGATGCGCTTGTCCTCCATGTCGAGGACCGTCGCCGTCCAGCAGCGCGCGCCGTCGAGCTTAAACTTGAGCGCCGTGGTGCGCGGCAGGTACGTGACGACGCGATCGCCAACGCGCGCCACGCGAATGGCCTCGCGCGCATCATCGAGAAGCTCCTGCGCGGGGACCACGGCAAGTGCGTCGTCGCTAGCCGTAGCGCCCAGGCCGGCAAGCACATGCTCGATCGCGCCAAAGTCCCAAACGCCCGCAAATTGCAGGCACTCCTGCCAGCGAAACGGCATGTCGAAGCCCTCGCCCAGCACCGAGCCCTGACTCTTGCTGGTCTGCCAGTTCCAAACGCCGTGCGCGCCATAGGTCACGCCGGCGCTCGCACCGGCAAGGATCGACGACCACACACTCGCGCGGCAGTCCTGCGCGGTGAAGCGCCAGTACACGTTGCGCGACGCACCCATCTGCTCGTAACAGGGCTCGGAGTTGACCATCGGCTTTTTGGGATAGTTGGCGATAAAGTCCTGCGGCAGGCGCCAGGCCTCGGGCTGACCCTCGTAGTTGTGACCGGGCTGGAACATATAAAAGTCCAGACGGTCCAGGTACTGTGACGGAATGGTGCGGTTGCCGCGGTTGATATGCATGGCGCGCAACGCCTCGGGCGCGCGTTTGACAACTTCGTCGAGGGCATCCTCGTAATAGGCGATCGCCTCGTCGCTGGTAAAGTCGGTATCGCCCGTCACCACGTAGACGGGGTCGAACTCGCCCAGGTTCTCGACGACGCGGGCAACGTGGGCGCGGACCTCCTCGCGCGGCATAGTCTCAGCACCGCAATGCTCGGCAATCTTGGCGCCCCAGGTACCGGGCACGTAGTTGCACCACATAAGCACGAGCGCCGGACGAATGCCGTGCTCGACGGCAGCGCGGCACATGGCAGCAGCGCGATCCCAGTACGCCTGGTTGGGGCGGGACCAATCAAAGTGCACGCCATCCTCGCTGGCATAGGGCCAAACGCCCAAGTCGGGGCAGCAGCGATCCCACTGCGGCAGTGTATTGATCTGCAGCACGTTCATGCCCTGCTCGGCACGACGGGTCAGATAGTAGTCCCAGTCGTCCTCGGCGATGCTCGTAAATGCACTCCAGCACGTATCGGCAAACCAAAAGAACGGCTTGCCCTCGCACAAAAAGCCGTCCTGGCGGCCGTTAACGGTCAGCTTTCCCAAACTCATCTGCATGTCCTTTCGTTTGATAAAGGAGTTGCGAACCGGCAGATTCTTTCGCGGTAACCTTGGCACAAAAGCCTCCGTCGTTTAGCAAGCCCTTGCGGGCGGGCATCTCCCGTCCCAATCAGTCTACCTTGCAGGAAAGGCCCCGTCGGGCTTGCGCCTGACGGGGCCCTGTCGTGTAGGTAAGGTCGCATGTGACCGAATGGCTTGGCCTTAGGCCTCCATCTCGGCGAGCTCCTCTTTGGAGAAGCCAGTGGCAAAGACGACGGCAGCGGCGATGACAAAGGAGATCGCCATACCGACGATAGCCCAGACGGTGTTCATCTGGCCACCCTGCAGGTAGTTGGTGAAGACCAGGAAGTTGGAGGCACCGCCGGCCAGGTAGTAGGTAACACCCATGAGGCCGGAGAACACAGCGCCGATGGCACCGCCGATAAACATACCGAGCATGGTGCGACGGAAGCGCATGAGGATACCGAAGAGCGCAGGCTCGGTGACGCCGCCGGCGATGGCGGAGATGACGTAACCCAGGGCAAGACCCTTCTCGTCGGGGTTCTTCATCTTGAGGAAGGCACCGAAGGCGCAGCCCCAGACAGCGGCCATAGCGCAGTTGGTAGAAACGAAGACGAAGGGATCGTAGCCGGCGGCGATGATCTGGACCTGAGCGAGCAGGATGACGGGCATGTGCATGCCGCAGACCACGAAGAGTGCCAGAAGGCGCCGAGGATGGCCATGACGATCAGGATACCGATACCGCCAAGGTCAGCAAGGCCAAAGAGGGCGTTGGCGATGAGGTTGCCGAGCTCGTTGCCGATCGGGGCAAGAACGATGAAGGCGATGGGGATCGTGACAATCATGGTGCAGAACGGCGTGAAGACCGTGGACAGCACGTCAGGCATGACCTTCTTAAAGAACTTCTCGACAAAGTACAGGACGGGCACCGAGAGGATGATCGGCAGGACGGACTGCTGGTAGTTGGCAGCGGCGATCTGGATGCCGTAGACGGAGATGATTCCGCCACCCTCCTGAGTCGCGACACTCACGACGGACGGGGCCATGAGAGCGCCGCCGAGGAGCATGCCCAGAACCGGAGAGGCGCCGAGCTTCTTAGCAGCGGCATAGCCCAGGTAGATGGGGATAAAGGTAAACGTGGCCTCGTACAGGGTGGTGTAGAGGAACGTGTAGGTCGGATCGGTATCGGAGAGAACGCCGAGCATGGTGGGACCGAGGACCGCAGCGATGGTGCGGAACAAACCGCCGGCCATGAGCAACGGAATCAGCTGGGTCATGGAGCCCGACAGATAGTCGAGGATGATATTGGGCAGGTTCTTGAGCTCGAACTTCTCCTTAGGAGCGTCGAGGTTCTCGTCGACCGCGGCACCCTGCTTGACGCCGGACATGGCAACGAACTCGGCGAGCACCTTGGGCACGTTCTGGCCGATGATGACCTGGAGCTGGCTGCCGGCGAACTGGCAACCCAGTACACCCTTGACCTTCTTGATCTTCTCCACGTCGGCCTTGCTGTTATCCTTGAGCGTCAGACGCAGGCGCGTCATGCAGTTGGTGGCGACGGCAACATTCTCCGCACCGCCCACGAGCTCGAGGACATCGGTGGCAATCTGTTTGTTATCTACTGCCATGGGACCCCTCCCCATATCATCGTGTGTCTACCCGTTTGGACGTAGGCACGCCTTTGGCCCGGCGGCTATAACCCCTTACGGCTGCCGAGCCCTTGGATACGCTGTCGTAAACAATCTGTTTACTGAACGTTTACAGCGCTTAGTTTACACGCAGCGTTGAATTTGTGGCAGTTTTGCCGTTTGCAGTCCGGTGAACGGTAGGAAATCGGGGGTGAACGTAATTGAATGCCAAGGCATTACATATAGTGTCGTTTATTTATAAATGGCCGTCTACGTGGGATTTTATATAATCTGGCACCCAAATGCCTTGTTGACTTATCAACAAAAGCCCTGCTAGATAGTGGTAAACGAATGTTTAATAGTTCATTGAGCGTTTGATGTGACCGTTTACCGAGTTCATCTGCTTATTCTCTAATTCTGCTTTACACTAAACATGTTTAGATTGTATTGCCGCACACGTTTAGCTCTCGCGGCACAAGGGAGGCAGCTCATGGAACTCAAATCGTGCACCTACGCAACCGTCACCACCTTGGGTGACTTTGGCCCCTGGATCAGCAAGGTCGTTCTCGACCTACCCTGCACCGTGCGCGCCAACGATGTCGATGCGAACGCTTTCCATATATATGTAGAGCGTCACGAGCGCACGGGTGAGGTCCTGATGCGCAAGGAGCACGGCGCCGACCATGCCGCGCCCTCCGTGGGTTACATCGACGTTCTCGCCGCGTATCCGTGTGACGAGAACGGCCGCAAGCTCGCCGTGGGCACCCATGTGGCACTCGAGGTCGCCGAGCAGCGCCTGACCAAAAAGATCAAAGGCGGCGTCATGGGCTCGCGCATGCTCGATGACCAGCTGCACGTCACGCAGCTCGCGGCTCTTCCCGGCAACGACGGCGACGACCCCACCTGCGGCCTGGTCTTCGATACCTGTCGCGGCGACATCTGCCCCGCGCTCAAGGGCTGGAGCAATGCCGTGCAAAAGACTGCCATTGATGGCATCGCGCTCGAGTACGGCTTCTTTGAGCCCAGCTTTAAAGCCGAGGACTCGGCCTGCTTCAATCCCTTCGCGCCCGAGGCCACGGTCGTGCCCCAAAAGGCCCCGCTCGTGGTGTACCTGCACGGCGCCGGTGAAGGCAAGGGTGCCACGCAGGGCGAAGGCGCCACGCGCGCCTATGTCGGCAACCGCGTGACAGCCATTAGCCAGGCGCAAATCCAGCGCTACTTTGGCGGCTTTGCCTGGGTGCTCGTGCCGCAGTCTCCCACGTTTTGGATGGACAACGGCGTCGAGCAGCTCGGTCGCTCCAACCAGAGCATCTACTCCCCCGTGCTCAAGGCGCTCATCGATGAGTTTGTCGCCGAGCATGCCGAGCGTATCGACACCGACCGCATCGTGGTTGCCGGCCTTTCCAACGGCGGCTTTATGACCCTGCGCCTGTGCGCCGACTACCCCGATTTCTTCGCCGCGGGCCTTCCCTGCTGTGCCCCGTGGTACAACGCCACGGACGAGGACGTAGCCGCGCTCGCCAAGACGCCGCTGTGGTTTACGCACTCCAAGGGCGATGAGCTCGTGTCGCCGCAGCAGACCGTGCTGCCGCTCACGGCACGCCTGCGTGACGCCGGAGCCAACGTGCACCTCACCTACTTTAGCCATGTCGAGGACCTGACCGGCGTGTATCGCGAGGCCGATGGCTCGCCCAAGAAGACGTTCAACCACGGCGTGTGGATCCACCAATTCAACGACCTGTGTTATCAAGACTTCGACGGGGGCAACGTACTCATCGACGGCGAGCCGGTGGGCTGCTGGGAGTGGTCGGCCAGAGTTTCGAGGTAGCCATCTCATCGGGGGCCCTGACCTTTAGTTTTGTAAACGTCCTCGCGCCTGAGCCCCGCTTATCCTGCTCCTTCGGAGCATCGGATAAACGGGGCCCGCGCTGCGGAATGTTTACAAAACTAAAGTTCAGGGCCCCCTAAGTTAACGTTGTTCGAAACGCTGGACGAACGCTTCCGGCGGGCCGCCGGATTGACGGCGATGGGGGCGTGGGTCCCGTCTTGCCTTGCGCGTAACTGGCTGAATTGATTTTGATTGGAGCTGTTCCTATGTCCCAAGAGTTAACTCGAGTGATTGTTACTACCGATATGGAAGTCGACGATATGAACTCGCTCGTTCATTTGGCTCTGTATCTCAATGCGCTTGATGTTCAGGCTGTGGTGTATACGGCTTCGCAGTATCACTTTCTTGGGGATGGGGTTCATACGCTGGGCGAGGTGAATTCGCATTGGCGGACTAAAGGACGTCGCTCATATGAGTGGGCTATTGTGCCTCATGAGCCCGATCCGCTGGCTGGGGAGCTTCGTGAGTATCGGCCGTTTCCCGAGCATTGGATTGAGAGTCTCTGGAGTAATGAATATGCCCAAGCTTGGCCGCAGTTGCAGGCGAATGCGGACGCTGCCGGTGAGCCGCCGTTTCCCACGCCTGCCCAGATGATCGAGCGCACCTTTGTGGGAAATGTTGCCTTTAAGGGTGATGTGACTGAGGAAACTGAGGGGTCCCGCGTAATTGCTCAGGCGATTTTGGATGATCATCCGCGTACATTATGGCTGCTCAGCTGGGGCGGCATGAACACCATCGTTCGCGCCCTTATGAGCATTGCCGAGCGTTATCGCGCCATGCCCGAATGGCCCGCCGTGCAGAAGCGGGTCCATCAGAAGGTGCGCGTGATGGGTGTTGCCGATGGCATAGGGCAGGACAACTCATGGCTCGACCATGGACGCGAGCTCTTTCCCGAGCTCATCTTTTGGCGTGTGCCCTATATGTATGGCGGCTATGTCGACGCCAAGATGGCGCAGCCCGATTCGCTGCCACTGTTTAAGGCTCCTTGGCCCGAGCAAAACCTCACGCAGGAAAACGGCCCCCTTATGGCGCGCTATATGCTCTATGGCGATGGCAAGGTCTACGAAAACGAGCCCGAGCGCTTTCAGTTTGGCAAGCATGCCCGTCTGGATTGGGGTCTAGAAGGCATGCCCGCGATGCAGTTTGAGCGCGGCGACTTTATGGCCGAAGGCGACAGCATGACCTACATTCCACTACTGCCGTTTGGCCTGCGCGGTATCGATGACCGCAACTTCGATACACTGCTCGGCCGTATGTTTCTTGATGGGCATCCCGATTCGGACGCGCCCGCCGGTTTTGCCGCCATCGGCACGCCCATAGACGGCAACCCCAATCCCTACCTGCGCGCCTATCAGGAAGACTTTGCCGCCCGCGCGCAATGGTGCGCCCATGATCCGGCAGCGTGTTCGCATCCGGCACATGTTGCCGAGGTCACGACCGACCGCAGCGCCGCAGCCGGTGAGCGTGTCGTCCTTGCAGCGGCCATCGTCGACCCCGACGACAAGGGCTTTGATGCACATTGGGATGTCGCCGTGGACCCGTCGAGCTATACAGGCGCGCAGGATCTTTCGCTGTGGCAGGAATGCACGGCGAGCACCGCTTTTATCGTGCCCGCCGACGCGCAGCCCGGCGACCGCTTCGTGCTCACCCTTACCGTGCAGACGCGCGCCGAGCGCCCCTGCAGCCGCTACGCCCAGGTTGCCGTGACCGTGGCATAGCAAGGACGGCGCCCACATTCGGCAGCCGCCACATTCGACATGGAGTCTCCCCAACTGCCACTCATTTAAGTACGTCCCCAATGAGTGGCCGAAGAGTGTCCCCAGCGACTAGTCAAAAATGGGCCATCTGTCCCAGTTGTGGAGACTCGTTGAGCCGTCTGGGTATCGTGAAAGATTGCGCGCTCACCCATCATCAAAAGTGACACACGCTACCTGTTGATGGGAGGCAACCATGGGCTTCTTTGACAAGATGTTCGAGAAGAAAGAGTGCGCGATTTGCGGTAC
>USHR01000097.1 GCA_900554495.1 uncultured Collinsella sp. | reverse complement strand
TGGCGACCTGGATGCTCGCGCGTCGCGGCGCGGTGTGCGTGCCGGTACATTTCTCTGGTCGTCCGCAGACGCCCGATACGAGCGAGTATTTGGTGCAGGACATCATCCGTGCGCTGGAGCCGGGTGTCCAGATCGGCCGCCTGTACGTGGTGCCGTTTGGCGACTGCCAGCGTGAGATTTCGGTCACCTGTCCCAGCAACCTGCGCGTGATCATGTATCGCCGCATTATGTATTCGGTTGCCGAGCGCATTGCACACATCGAGGGCGCCAAGGCCATCGTGACGGGCGAATCGCTTGGACAGGTTGCCTCCCAAACGCTTGAGAATATCATGGCCGTTAACGAGGCCGTGAAGATCCCCGTGTTCCGTCCGCTCATCGGTTCGGACAAGCAGGAGATCATCGCGCGCGCCGAGGAGATTGGTACGTTCGATATCTCGACTGAGGCCGCTCCCGACTGCTGCACGCTGTTTATGCCGCGTCGTCCCGAGACGCACGCTAAACTCGATGCCGTGCATGAGGCCTGGGAGTTGTTCGATCACGAGGAGATGATCGAGCGCCTACTCAAGCAGACCGAGTACATCGACTTCGAAAGCAACACGTATAAGGCCCCTAAGACCTTAAAGCGCAAACATTCGGAGCTTGCTCCGCGTGAGATTTACCAAGATCACGAGTAAATTTGTGCATAGACCGACGATGCGCTTGCATCGTCGGTCTTTTGCTATCTGGGCATTTTGCGGCTAAGTGTTCATTTGCTGACGTGTGCCTGAATAAATGGACAGATTTGTGCAAGGTTTTGGTCAGCTTTTGGTTTGACCGCGAAAACCGGTTTTGAAGCATGGCTGTTGCAGGGCTCTTTTCCTGACACGATGTTGTTGGGAGGTTTTGCTATGGCGCAGCGCGAACAACACGAACGGGTCAAAAAGATGGACCGCTGGGCGGGCAAGCTGCTCGGTCATAAGGCTGTGGTGGTGGCGATGCTGGGCGTCATTGCGATGGCGAGCGGCTTGGCGATGGCGAACCTTGGCGGCGGTGCCGGCGGTGTGTCGTTTGAGCGCACTGATGGTACGGGCTCGTTAGTGGAGCCGGGATCCGGCGATGCTTCGAGCGGAAAGACATCCGAAGGCTCTTCGACTAAGGCTTCTGCCGCGGCAGAGGTCTATGTCGATGTCGATGGCGCCGTTGTGTCGCCCGGTGTATATCGTCTCCAGGACGGCGCGCGGGTGGCTCAGGCGATAGATGCCGCCGGCGGGCTGGCGCCCGAGGCAGACGTTACGGGGCTCAATCGGGCATCTAAGGTCGTCGATGGGCAGAAGATTCACGTTCCAACGGTGGGGGAGCAGCAGGCGTCCATTGCGGAAGCCGGTGTTGATGGTGGGGCTTCCGCATCATTGGGCGTGAGTGGCGCAACGGGCCTAGTCAACATCAATACGGCAAGCGCGGCAGAGCTGCAGACGCTCTCGGGCATCGGCCCCTCCATGGCCCAGTCGATTATCGATGAGCGTACAAAGAACGGTGCTTTTGCCTCGGTTGACGATCTGATGCGTGTGTCGGGAATCGGCGAGAAGAAGCTTGCCAAAATTAAAGATTGCATCTGCGTATGAGTGCGACAGAGCGCGAGCATGTGATGCCTCCGCGGCCCTTGATGCCGTGGACGATGGCTCTGTGTGCCGGCGTGTGCATGAGCTGCGCCTTGGTGCTCAACGTGGCCGCTGATGCGCTGCTGAGGGAGCAGGCGCCGGCGGTCGGGCTGCTATGGGCCATTCCCGTTGCGGCGGCGGTATTCGTTGTGCTGGCTCAATTTTGTGCACCGCTTGCTCCTTGGAAGCGGTGGCTGTATGCCGCGTCCGTTGGTCTCGTGGCGGGAGCGGTCGTCTCGGCGTGGTGGGCTGCGGGCACGCTCAACGCCTCGAAGGCGCTCGACGGTCGAGCGGCAAGCGGCCTCGAGTTTGTCGTGCAGGGCGATCCATCCATAAACGACGACGTGTATTCCTATACCTGCGAGGCACGTGCGGACGGTAAGAACTTGGCAACGGTTCGCCTATCGTGCGACCTCGAGCTCAAGGTCGGGGCGCACGCGCGTGTTATCGGTCGCGTTTCACGTTTTGAGAACGATGCATATGGAAGATCGCGCGTGCTCCGAGGCGAGGTGCGCAAGGTTCAAGCCGTTCGGATTGTGTCGGTCGATGAGGGCTTTCCGGGGCCGCTGCTTCGACTGCGAAATGGGCTGCTTGCGTCCATCGCGCCTGCGACCGACCCGGCGCGTGCGCTCATAGCCGGTGTCGTCTGTGGTCGTTCGGCCGAGCTGCGCGCCCAACCGGCGGGCGACTGGTTTTCGGTGACGGGAACGGCGCATCTTATCGCCGTCTCGGGCAGCCATTTGGCTATCGTGGGGTTTGTAATCGAGGGTGTATTGCAAAAGACTCGGTGCTCGCGTGGTCTTCAGCGGGCGATATTGGCGATAACGCTTGTGGGCTACGCTGCCTTTACGGGCGCGTCTCCCTCGGCCGTGCGCGCATGCTGCATGGTGTTCGCGACGCTTGTCGTAAACGGCGCGGGGCGTCGCCGGCACGGCGCATCGGCTCTCTTCGTAACCATGTCCATCTTTGTGCTACTGCGGCCGAAGGTGCTGTTCGAGATGGGCTTTCAGCTTTCATGTGCCAGCGTTTTAGCCATTCTGTGCTTTTGCCCCTATGCGACCTACGCTTTGGGTGAGCTGGGCGTGCCATCGGGCGTCGCCAGCATGCTTTCCGTCACGCTGTGCTCGCAACTGGCGACTCTTCCCATTACCATTCCCGCCTTCGGTACGTTCTCGCTCATTGCTCCGCTGGCAAATGCAGTCATCGGTCCGGTGGTGAGCGTACTGCTTGCTGTGTCGATCGTGCTTGTTCCCTTTTCGCTCGTGGCGCCGTTGCGGACTTGGGCGCTCGTTGTGCCCATGATTGCCGCCCGTTGCGCGCTGTTCTTTGAGCAGCTCTTTGCTGCCGTTCCGGGCGCATCCGTGAGTGTGTCGCCCGATAGCGTGTGGATTTACCTGGTGCCGTGTTTGCTGGCGGTTCTGCTGGTCTGGTGGCCGCGTCCCCGTGCACGTCCTATGGCGGTGGGGCTTGCATGCCTGGTGCTCTTGGCTGCTATTCCGTATGTCTACTGGGATCGATTCGCTCCGCCTTCGGTGACGGTGCTCGATGTGGGCCAAGCCGATGCGATTCTTATCCGCCAGGGCGGCGTAGTAGCGCTCGTCGACTGCGGGCTCGACGAGCGCGTGGTAGCGGCGTTGGTTCGCAATAACGTGCACCATATCGATGCCGTCTTTGTGACGCATTGGGATGAGGACCACTGGGGTGGTCTGCCTGCCATGCTCGAACAGTTTTCGGTCGGAACGATTGCTGTGGCGGCGGATGCGCTTGAGGATGCTCCTGCTGAGGTATTGAACCGACCTGGCGTGGAGTATCGGCAGGTGCGCCGTGGGGATACGGTCGACATCGGCTCATTTTGCGGCCGCGTGATGTGGCCATTCAAGTCCGTGGATGGCGAGGGAAATGAGGACTCGCTTGTCCTGCTGCTCTCTTATGTTCAGGAAGGCAAGGGCCTGCGTATGCTCCTCACCGGTGATGCCGAGCTCGATCAAGAACGGGAATTCGTGCAGGAGGTGGGGGATATCGATGTACTTAAACTTGGGCATCACGGCTCTAAGGTTTCAGTCGATGGTGAGTTGCTGGACGTCCTGAAGCCCGAGCTTTCCCTTGCGAGTGCGGGCGAGGGGAATCGATACGGCCATCCGTCCGATGCCTGCATCGATGCCGTTAAGGAAACGGGTGGTGTGTTCGCGTGCACTATCGAACACGGCGACATTACCGTCACGCCGACTGCGAATGGCTTTGCGATGCGATGCCAGCGACCGTGATGACATCGTTGGCGCGCGGCTGGCCCCTGGGCTAAAATGGCACGGTACGAATTCGAGAGCCTGCGGGAGGGGAGCGCAATGTCCGAAACCGGTCTGCTGCCGGCATATCTGATCGTCGGTACCGACGGCGTCAAGCGCGATCACGCCGTCTCGCGTATGAAGGCGCGTCTGGAAAAGTCGGGTATGGTCGAGTTCAATCTCGACGAGCGCGACATGACCAAGGACCCCGATATCGAGTCCATTATCGGCTCGCTTAACACCTTTCCGATGGGCAGCGAGTTTCGCTTGGTAATCCTTGATGGCTGCTCAAAGCTCGCTAAGGCGGTCTCAGAGCCGCTCGTCGAGTACCTCGCAAGTCCCAGCCCCACAACGGTCTGCCTGATCATCGCCGATTCGCTTGCTAAGAATACGCGCTTGTATAAGGCAATCGCCAAGATCGATAAGAAGGCAGTGATCGACTGTTCGGGCACCAAACGCTGGGAGCTACCGCGTCGCGTGCAGCAGATGGCGACGCAACGCGGTAAGTCCATCTCCACGGCAGCCGCTGAGGAGCTCGTCTCACGCTCGGGTGAAAACACTCGTATGCTCGACAACGACTTGGCAAAGCTTGCCCAGATGGTCGAGGCGCCTCAGATTGAGCTTGCCGATGTGGAGCGCTGGATTGTGCGCACGGCCGAGGTCCAACCTTGGGACTTTCTCAACGCAGTGTCGGCCCGCGATATGCGGCGATCGCTCGAGCTCTTTAATCTGCTGCCCGTCAAGAGCTATGTGTGGACCTACACCCTGCTGTGCGGACGCATCCGCGAGCTGATCGTTGCCAAGGCCCTCGATGCGCGCGGGCAAGGTCGCGAGCTTGCCGCCACGCTTAAGCTCCAGTCCTGGCAGGTCAAGAATCATCTGACCTGGGCGCGCCGCTTTTCCATCACCGAGCTGGTTGCCGCGCTCGAGGGCGCGGTCGATGTGGAGCTCGCCCTCAAGGGGTCGGCCGATTCGGAGACCGCATTTTTGCTCTGGATTACGAACATCTTGAGAAAATCGTGATGATACCTGCCTTTTTGGCAAATTCGTTCTATCCCTTTGAGATGGAGCGTGCTATAGTAGGCGCTTGCATGACCTCACCGTGTCTCAGAGGTGTCATACAT
This sequence comes from uncultured Collinsella sp., assembly GCA_900554495.1. Taxonomy (GTDB): domain Bacteria; phylum Actinomycetota; class Coriobacteriia; order Coriobacteriales; family Coriobacteriaceae; genus Collinsella. The sequence continues at coordinate 2,151 of USHR01000097.1, read as the reverse complement.
TTTTTGCAAGGAACTCGAAAGGAACTCCAGAAGTGGCAAACATCAAGTCTCAGAAGAAGCGTATCCGCACCAATGAGGCAGCTCGCATGCGTAACAAGGCTGTCAAGTCCGAGCTCAAGACGCTGACCAAGCACGTCCAGTCCGCCGTCGCCGAGGGCGACGCCGAGAAGGCCCAGGCTGCCCTCAAGACCGTCACCAAGCGTCTCGACATGGCTGCCGCCAAGCATGTTATCCACAAGAACCAGGCTTCCAACCGCAAGTCCGGTCTTGCCAAGCTCGTGAACAGCATCAACGCCTAAGTTGTAAATTTCACACCACACAGATTACGCGCATAAATGGAGCCTGTTTTATGGAACAGGCTCCATTTTTTGTACCGCTCGGGTAAGATAGTCCGCATGAATACTTCATTTGACATTTCCCACATCCGCAACTTCTCGATTGTTGCGCACATCGACCATGGCAAGTCCACGATCAGTGACCGCATTCTCGAGCTCACCCATACCGTCGACGAGCGCGACATGGAGTCGCAGCTGCTCGACACCATGGATATCGAGCGCGAGCGCGGCATCACGATCAAGTCCAATGCCGTTCGCGTGTCCTATGACGCCGACGATGGCGAGACGTATCAGTTCAACCTGATCGATACGCCGGGCCACGTGGACTTTACCTATGAGGTCTCGCGCTCGCTGGCAGCCTGTGAGGGCGCGGTGCTCGTTGTCGACGCCACGCAGGGCGTCGAGGCGCAGACCGTCTCCAACGCGACGCTCGCCATGAACGCCAATCTGGACATTGTGCCGGCCATCAACAAGATCGACCTGCCCTCGGCACACCCCGACGAGGTTAAGACCGAGATCGAGGATGACCTGGCGATCCCTGCCGATGATGCCGTGTGTGTCTCGGGCAAGACCGGCGAGGGCATCCACGATCTGCTGGAGTCCATTGTCTTTTTGATCTCTCCGCCCAAGGGCGATGCGAACGCGCCGCTCAAGGCACTTATCCTGGATTCGTACTTCGACGAGTATCGTGGCGTCGTCGCCACGGTGCGCGTCTTTGACGGCTCAATCAAAAAGGGCGATACCCTGCGCATGATGCAGGCAAAGGGCGACTTTTTGGTCGATGGCGTGGGCGTCAAGCGTCCCGCCGAGACCCCGGTCGACGCGCTCACGGTCGGCGAGGTCGGATACGTGGTCACGGGCCTGAAGGACCCCGAGGCCGTTCGCGTGGGCGATACCCTCACGTGGGCGTCGAATCCCTGCCCCGAGCCGCTTCCTGGCTACCGCGAGGCCAAGCCCATGGTCTATACGGGCCTGTTCCCGATCGATAACAAGGACTACGAGAACCTGCGTGACGCGCTCGATAAGCTGCACGTCAACGACCCGTCGTTGGTGTGGGAGCCCGAGACCTCGGTGGCGCTCGGCTTTGGCTTCCGCGTGGGCTTCTTGGGCCTGCTGCATATGGAGGTCGTCAAGGAGCGCCTGGAGCGCGAGTTCAATCTTGACCTCATTGCCACGAGCCCCTCGGTGGACTATCACGTGTACAAGACCGATGGCGAGATGATCGATGTCCGCAGCCCGCAGGATCTGCCCGAGGCTACGCGCATCGAGCGCATTGAGGAACCCTACCTCAAGGCAAAGATCATCTGCCCGCCTGAGTACACGGGTGCCGTCATGCAGCTCGCCATCGAGCACCGCGGCGTTACGACCGACATGATCCACCTGACGAGCAAATCGGTCGAGATGCGCTTCGATATGCCGCTTGCCGAGCTCATCTTGGACTTCTTTGACCAGCTCAAGAGCCGTACCAAGGGCTATGCCTCGCTCGACTACGAGTTCAACGAGTACCGTCCCTCCGAGCTCGTTAAGCTCGATATCTTGCTTTCGGGCGACGAGGTGGACGCGCTGTCGTTTATCGTCCATAAGGACAAGGCCTACGGTCTTGCCCGCGGCCTGTGCGACAAGCTCAAGGAGATTATTCCACGCCAGCTGTTCGAGGTGCCCATCCAGGGTGCTATCGGCAACAAGATCATTGCCCGCTCCACCGTTAAGGCGCGCCGTAAGGACGTTTTGGCCAAGTGTTACGGCGGCGATATCTCGCGAAAGCGCAAGCTGCTCGAGAAGCAGAAAGAGGGCAAGAAGCGCATGAAGGCCATCG
>USHR01000096.1 GCA_900554495.1 uncultured Collinsella sp. | reverse complement strand
AGATGAGCGCTAGTCTCGTGGGCTCGGAGATGTGTATAAGAGACAGGTGCATACGTTTTTGGACGACAATAGCTGCGGCGAGCGCTTGCATGGTGTGGGCGTGATTAGCAAGAAGGAAGCGCTGGAGCTTTCGATGGTCGGCCCGTTCGGTCGTGCCTCGGGCGTGGGTTACGACGTGCGCATGTTCGGTGACGGCGCCTATGCGGATCTGGCTGCGTTTGAGCCCATCGTTGCCACCGACGGCGACTGCTACGCCCGCTGTCAGGTGCGTTGTGCCGAGGTCACGCAGGCCATGGACATCATCAGGGAGCTTGTGGGCAAGATTCCGCACGACGGCATCGGTGGACGCACCAAGCTCACGCCGGCCGACGGCGCGCGTGGCGAGGTTGTGATTGAGCAGCCGCGCGGCGAGGCGTATTACTATGTGCGCGGTAACGGCACCAAGAACTTGGACCGCTTCCGCGTGCGCACGCCGACGTCGCAAAACCTGGCGGGTCTGACGCATGCGCTGCAGGGCGTGCTTCTTGCCAACGTGCCCATGATTATCCTGACCATCGACCCCTGCATTAGCTGCACGGAAAGGTAGGCGCGGCATGAGTTTACTGACATTTGCCAAGACGGCCTTGGGCTCTATGGTCAAGCAGCCGGTCACGGTGTGCTATCCGCAGGAGAAGCTCGCGGCACCCGAGCGACTGCGCGGGCACATCGTTAACGACATGGACGTGTGCATTTGCTGCGGCATGTGCGCGCGGCGTTGCCCGGCGGGCGCGCTCGCGGTCGATCGCAAAGGCGGTACCTGGTCGATTGACCCGTACGCCTGCGTGGTGTGCGGCGAGTGCATCGAAAGCTGCCCCAAACACTGCCTGAGCATGGACACCGCCCGTACCCCGGTTGCGGCGGACAAGACTCCCACGGTAGAAACCAAGCCGGAATAGCGCTGGAACAGGGGCCGGCGGGGCAAAAATGCCCCACCGGCCCCGCGCGTGAGCGCGCGGCTAAGCCTCTGCGAACAAAAACTATGCCGGATTACGGGGCTGGATAGCGAACCTCCGACCATACAGAAAATCGCAAAAACAAAACCGCAGGTAGACAGCCTGCCGTTTTTCAAAAAATGAAGGTATGGATGAGGGTCCCGACTTTAGCCCCGTAATTCGGCATAGTTTTGAAATGGCACCATATCCGTAACAGCCCTTGATCTCCTGCGGACGGAGGAAAACGGACCATTTTGGCCTTGCGATGGCTGCCGCGTGACCCGTCTGCCACGAAATGGGCCCATCTACTACGTTTAGGCTGCTACCCTCAACCATGGCGAACAACGCAAAAACAAAATCGCAGGTAGAACGCCTGCGGTTTTTCATGAAACGCGGTTATGGTCAGGGGTATCGGGTCAAACGTAGTAGATGGGCCGATTTCGTGGCGGGCGCCGTCAGCCGATTTTCGCGGGCGGAAGAAAACAGGTCATTTTGGTCTCGCGAGGCTTGCGGAGGCGCTTGTGCGGGGCCGCCCGAACAAAACTATGTCGGTTTACTACGATAAATTCGACATTCCCGACCATGACTGCATTTTTCTAAATACTGCAAGCGTTCTACCTGCGGTTTTGCAAGCGCGCAATTTGCCGTGGTCGATGGTGGGCGATTCGTCGTAGTAAACCGGCATAGTTTTGAAATGTCGCTATATCGGTGGCAGCCATTTTGCTATGCCGGGGTGGTCTGCCGCTAGGTAATTACCCTCGCAGGTAGGCGATGGCGATCTGCGTGCGGTTGCGCAGGCCCATTTTGGCAAGGATCGAGCTGATGTGGTTGCGTACGGTGCCTTCGCCCATATAGGCGGTGGCGGCAATCTCCTTGTTATCGAGGCCGCGGGCGATGAGCTCGGCGACTTCGAATTCGCGGTCGGTTAGGCTGGCGAAGGCCGCAGGCCGGCGGGGCGTGCCCGCCTCAACGTCCGTTCCGTCAAAATCGACGTCCTCGATCGCCTTGCCCTCGAGCACGCGTTTGCCATCCATGACCTGCGTCAACGCGGGAGGGATGGCAGCGACGTCGGTTTTAATCAAGTAGCCGCGCGCGCCCAGTTTGAGCGCCGACACAATGTATTCGTCATCCGAGAATGTCGTCAGAAACACCACGCGCGCCGAAGGGTCGCGCTCGAGGATCTCGCGTGCCGCCGAAAGTCCGTCACGCCCCGGCATCTGGATGTCGAGCAGTGCGATATCAGGCGCGTGTTCGGCATAGAGCGAAACCGCGTCGTTGCCGTTGGCGCCGGTGCCCACTACCTCGATCTGCGGCTGGGCGCCCAGGATAATCTTGAGCGAATCGACCACCAAGCGGTCGTCGTCGACAACGATGAGCCTCATCGGCCCTCATCTCCTTGCTGTTTGGGAACGGTGGCAAACACACGCCAGCCGCCGGTGCCGGCGCGCGGGCCGGCGGTGAAGGTGCCGCCAAGCGCCTCGACGCGCTCGCGCATGGAGGCGAGCCCCATGCCCTCCGCAGCGCCGCGGCCGCTTGCTTGGACCCCGCCCGCGCCATCGTCGGTAACGACAAGCTGGTAAAACGACGGATGTTCCATGCATCGTACGGTGACGGTTTGGGCGCAAGCGTGGCGCATGGCGTTGGAAAGCGCCTCGCGCAGCACCGCCGCAAAGCAGTTGGCGACGTTGGCGGGCGCATGCTCGGCCAAAACCTCAAGCTCAATCTGCGGACCACTGTCCGAGCGTGCGCCTTCAACGATGCGCTCGAGCTGCACGGAGAGGTCAGTTGCATTGTCGTTGAGCGCGTGGACGCTGGCGCGCACGAGCTGGAGCGCCTCGTCAACCGTGCGTTTGACGTCGGCGAAATCGGCGGCGACGCCGGGCTCATCGGCATGGACCACGCGCAGGGCCTCGGCTTGAAGCGAAGCGCGCGTGAGCTGGTGGCCCACGTTATCGTGGATCTCGCGCGCGATACGGGCGCGTTCGGCGAGCGTCGCGAGCTCGACTTCGTAGTCCTGGCGGTCGGCGAGGTCGCGGTTGCGTGCCTCGAGTGCCAGGGCGCGTTCTTGCAGCTTGTCGCGGGTGCGACGCATGCGTTCCTGTTCGCGCTCCAGCTGCGCGGTGCGCAGCGACAGCAACGTGGCGGCGACCGAAAGGATGGCGGTTAACAACAGCGTTCGGGTGGTGAGCACGCCACCACGAAGGTCCGCGACAAGCGCGCAGACAAACACGGCGCCAATCGCCAGCGCGGGCCAGATTCGTTCACGGCGAACGCGTCGCGCGATGTCATAGAGAGCGAGAGGCGCAAACGGCACAAACGGCGGCACGAAGACAGCCGCGATGATGCAGGCGTAGCTCGCGGCCTCGCTCACACGGCGGGCGCGGTTTCCCTGTACGACCTCGGCCAGCGAGGTGGCAATAACGCCAAGGCAAAACGCCGCGACCAGGCGAGCGTCCACAGCAAGACCCATGGCGGCCGCAATACAGCACGCCAGCACGATCGATTTGTCGAAAAGCCTGTTCATACGGGTATTGTACGCGAAGGCGCGCGCGGTGGAGGGGCTGCCTGCGCAACCGTGACATTCCTCCCGCGCGGCAAAGCGGCGTCGATCGCTCGCGCGAGCGGGGGTTTCACCTCTGCCCCCTCGCACTCGTGACAAAGCTCACTGGTGCGCGTCGGCGGCTCCTGCGATGATGCAATCGTACCGGGCCGCAATCAACGGAAGGGCCGCCTCATGACAGACATCGTCCACGTCGAAAACCTCGTCAAACGCTACGACGATCTTATTGCGCTCGACCACTTTAACCTGAGCATCGCCCCCGGCGAGATCTTTGGCCTGCTGGGCCCCAACGGCTCGGGCAAGACCACGTCCATCAACTGCATCCTGCAGCTGCTCGCCTACGACAAGGGCACCATCGAACTGTTCGGCGAGCCCATGACGCCCGCCCGCTACGACCTCAAGCGCCGCATCGGCGTGGTGCCGCAGCAGGTGGCGGTGTTCGACGAGCTTACGGTGCGCGAGAACATCGACTATTTCTGCAGCCTCTACGTCAACGACCGCAAGCGCCGCCGCGCGCTGGTCGACGAGGCCATCGACTTTGTCGGCCTGGGCGACTTTGCCAAGTTCCGCCCCGGCAAGCTCTCGGGCGGCCTGGCGCGACGCCTCAACATCGCCTGCGGCATCGCGCACAAGCCCGAGCTCATCTTTTTTGACGAGCCCACGGTGGCGGTCGACCCGCAGAGCCGCAACGCCATCCTGGAGGGCATCTGCCGCCTGCGCGACGAGGGCGCCACGGTGGTGTATACCAGCCATTACATGGAGGAAGTCGAGCAGATCTGCAGCCGCATCATGATCATGGACGGCGGCCGCGTGCTGGCGCAGGGCACCAACGACGAGCTCAAACGCATGATTCAGATGGGCGAGCGCGTGACCGTCGAGGTGGGCGCCGTCGAGCCAGCCACGGTCGAGCGGCTGCGCGCCCTCGAGCACGTGCTCAGCGTCGAGCTGTCCGGCGGCGAGCTCGTCTGCACCTGCGAAGCGAGCCCGCACAATTTGGTCGACATCCTCGACACGCTGCGCGCCGCCGATGTGGCGCTCGGCCGCGTGTGGAGCGAGCCGCCGACCCTCAACGACGTGTTCCTCGAGATCACCGGCCGCGAGCTGCGCGACTAGGGGGCAGTCATGTTCAACACCATCATCACTACGGTCAAGACGCTGCTGCGCCGGCCGAGCACGTGGGTCTGGGGCGCTCTCTTTCCCATCGCACTTTCCACGATGTTCATGTTTATGTTTGCGAATCTGAGCTCTGACGGCACGGTCGACCCGGTACCGGTTGCCGTCATAGCGGACGAGGCCTGGGACGCCTCGACCTTTAAGGACGTGGCGACGTCGCTTGCCAAGGAGAGCGACAATCAGCTGCTCGAGATCCACGAGTGCGACGACGCAGCCGATGCGAACCGTGCGCTTAAGGCCGGCGAGGTCGCGGGCATCTATACGGTCGACGACGCAGGCGCACCCAAGCTCACACTGCTATCGAGCTACGACAGCTCGCGCGCATCATCGGTGCTCACCGATCGCAGCATCCTGGAGACGGTGGCAAGCTCGTATACACAAAATGCCGAGCTCATGTCCCAGATTGCCCAGGACAACCCGGCGGCGCTCGCCGACTCGGAGGCGGTTGCGCGCGCCCTGTCGCTCGAGGGCGGCACCCGCCGCGTAAGCCTGACACGCACCACGCCCGATGGCACGGTCATCTACTATTACGCGCTCTTTGGCCTGGTCGCGATGATGTCTGCGGAGTTTGCCGCCTTGAGCGTCGTCGATCTGCAGCCCAATCTGTCGGGCCTTGGCGCGCGCCGCTGCGCGGGCGGTCTTTCCAAAACGGCGTCGCTGGCCGGTATCTTTGTGGGCTCGTGGCTGGTCTCCTTTGCCTCGATGGCGATCGCGATCGGCTACGTGCACCTGGTTGTGGGCGTCGACTTTGGCGGGCGCGAGGGGCTGTGTCTGGTGGGCGGTGCCGCTTCCGCGCTTGCCGCCACGGGCTTGGGACTCTTTGTGGGCACGCTTCCCGTTAAGGGCGGCAAGGCATCCAAGTCGGGCATCCTCACAGGCTTTGCCACCACGTGCGCTTTGTTCGCTGGGCTCTACGGCGAACCGGCGATGGCGCTTGCCGATGACGTCGCCCGCGCCTGTCCGGCCGAGTGCTGGCTCAACCCCGTCAAGCTCATCTGCGACATGTTCAACCGCCTGTATTTCTTTGAAGACTTGGGACCTTTTGCCGTTCGCGCCGGCGCGCTGGTCCTCATGACGCTGGTGTTTGTCGCCGCCGCTACGCTGATCTTTGGAAGGAGCCGCTATGAGCACCTTTAAGACCGCGCTTCGCATGGCGCTGGCGCACCCATTCTACCTGCTCATCTATACGGTGTTCATTTCGCTCATGGGCGTATTCATCGCGGCCTCGGTGAGCTGGAACTCGTCGCAGCTCACCGAGTACAAGCCCTACGATGCCAACGTGATCGTGGTCGACCGCGACGGCAGTGATCTTTCACGTGCGCTCACCAAGCACCTAGGTTCGCGTTTTGACCTGGTCATGGGCGTCGGCGACGACACCTACGACCTTGCGGACGCGCTCTCCAAGAGCAACAGCGCCAAGGGCAGCGCCGACTGCGTGTTCTTTATCCCGGAGGGGTTTGAGGACGACCTCGTTGCGGCCGCCCGCGTGGGGGAGTCCCTGCCCAAGCTCGATGTGACCTACGGTGCCGGCACCATGGCGGCGGCGCTTTCGTCTGCCGAGGCCTCGCGCTGGATCTCGCTCGCGGGCGCTGCGGCGGCGCTTGAGCCCGCTGCTTCTAACGGCGACGTTGCCAAGGCCGCCGAGCATGCCGCTGCAAAGCGCGCGGAGGTCCAGATCGAGCAGGTCAAGGTCGACTCGACTGCTGCCGCCACGCTCGAGTCGTACTTCAACTTTGGCGCGTACGCGATTATCTCGTCGGTCATCGTGTCGGTGGGACTGGTGTTCTCGGGCATGAACGAGCCCGAGCGCGTGCGCCGCATGGATGCCAGCCCGGTCTCCGAGCGTCAGCGTTCGCTTGCCGTGTTTGCGGCCGCCGCCGTGCTCACCGTCTGTATTTGGCTCGTGTCGAGTATGATGGGCGTCGTGGGCTTTGCCGGCGCGGTTGCCGAGGTCGGCGCGGGTCGTGTGTGTCTGGCGCTGGCGGCGACGTTTGCCCTGGCGTGCACGCCGCTGGCCGTTGGCTTTGCGTTGTCGAGCCTGGGTGCGCGCGAGGAGCTGCTCAACGGCGTGGGCAACTTACTCGGCATGCTCATGACGTTTTTGGGCGGTGCCTGGATGCCGCTGTCGCTCATGGGCTCGGCCGTGCAGACCGTGGCGCACTTTGTGCCGACATATTGGGTGAACGATGCGATCAGCAAGGCACTCGCCGCGGACCTGACGTCCACCGTGCTGGGCGGCATCGCCTGCGATCTGGGCGTCACGGCACTCTTTGCCGTGGCCATCGCCGCCGTAGGCCTAGCCCTCTCGCGCACCAAATCCCGCGCCTAGCCACCTAGTCATCGGGTACTCATTGGGGACAGACTTAAACGACCAAGAGTGGTCATTGGGGACAGACTTAAACGACTAGTCATTGGGGACAGTCTTTGCCGATCGGCTGTTTTGCCGGCTGGGTTGGCAAAGACTGTCCCCAACTGCCGGTAGGAAAGGAACGTCCCATTACAGTCGAAATTGTCAGCCCGGGACCGTCTCGGGCTACGATTGAGGCGCG
>USHR01000095.1 GCA_900554495.1 uncultured Collinsella sp. | reverse complement strand
ACCGCAGGAAGCTTGGATACGCCTAGGCGCGGTCCAAGAAATCGTCCGCACCCCCTTTATACCGTTTACCAGCTTATTTAGGAACTATTTCACCACAACTTAGAGGAAGACGGTTAAAGAGCACTCAGGCTCGGGGTCCAGGCGATGGTGGGAGTCGCGCCGTCGAGAACCTCGTTGATGGTGGCGGCCATGCCGGCGAGGAGGCTGTTCTCGCTTACGGTGAGCGTCTTGTAGCCGCCGGCACGCATGAGCTCGCGGATCACCACGGCGCCGGCCAGAATCACGCCCGCGCGCTTGGGCTGCACGCCCGGCAGCGCAGCGATACCCTCCACATCCAGCATAGACATACGATCGATGGCGGCCGAGATCTGCTCCATCGAAAGCTCGCGCAGGTGCACAAAGTTCGAGTCGTACGGCTCCAGTTCGTGGACCAGCGCCACGAGCGTGGTAACGGTACCGCCCACCGCGACGAGGCGCTCGGCGCGCTCAAAGTCGACAGGCAGGCCCTCAAAGTAAGCCCCGAACTGCTCGCCCGCCCATACGCCAGCGGCGGCAAGTTCACTGTCCGTTGGCGGCAGCGCCGAGAAAAACCGCTCCGTCACGCGACGGCAACCGATGTCCAGTGAGCGCGTTCCCTCCAGCGCAAAGACCCCGCGCTCAGGCGCATAGACGCCCGTCGCGAGCTCCGTGGATCCGCCACCTGAATCGGCGACGATAATGCGTTCACCGGCAAAGTCGTGCGCCACGCCAAAAAATGTCAGGCGTGCCTCGACCTCTCCCGGAATCACCTGCGGTTCGAGCCCCAGCTCGCGCAGGCCGTCCAGCAGCAGTGCGGCGTTGGACGCATCACGCGCAGCACTCGTGCACGTGGTGCAGATGCACGCGGCCCCAAAGGTACGCGCCTCATCCACAAACATGCGGCACGCAGCGAGCACACGCTCAACGGCCGCCTCGCAAAAGCGACCTGTCGCGTCCACGCCCTCGCCCAGGTCGGTAATCTCGGTATGCTTGGACGATTCCACAATCGCCCCGGCCTCGACCTGCGCTAACACCAGTCGCGACGACACTGTTCCCAGGTCGATCGCGGCTACCTTATAACGTTTGCAATCTGCCATTGCCGGCTCCCCTCCGGGCGCTATTTGCCGTTGGACACGACCGTCTGGCCCTCGACGCCGTTAAACCCAAACAGCATGTCGAGCGCCTGGATGTACCACAGCGCGTCCTTACCGACTTCTTCGATTTCCTTGGCAACTTCGCTGGCCTTCTTGGCGTTCGACGACTTCTGGCTCGACGAGGCATCCGAATCGCCGTCCAGGCCCTGCACTTCAATCCTTTTCTCGCCGGGCATCACCAAGCCCAGGTCCTCGGATGCCGCATCCTTGATACCCTCCTCCGAGAGCAGCTTGTCGACACTTTTTTGCAGCCCATCATTGTATTGCTGGCGAATCTCGACCTGCTTGGCCAAGATATCGCTCGAGCGTTTGGCAACGTAGAGGTCGCGCACGGGAAAGTACAGGCTCACGAGCACCAGGGCGACGACAATACCGATAAACAGCCCACGCTGGGGCCCATGGGTAAAGTCGTAGATTGTCTTAATCACCACGTTGTCGTTGGCGTAGTGCATGAAGTCCGAGCCCGAAAGACGATTCGAGGGCCTGCTCGACCTATCGTGTGTTTGAGCCGACGAGCGCTGAGCATGCGACGAACGTGCCGGGCGCACCGGTCCATCTGCCAAAGTATTCACATGAGCATTGGGGCGCGAGGTACTTGTCGGGCGCTGCGTGGAGCGGTCGGCGCCGGCGTAGGCGGACCCACCGAGCTGCACCGTGCGCGCACGGCGAGGCGACGGCTCACGCGAACCGGCGGAATAGTACCTGTTGTCGTAAATCTGATCCATGTGCGCCTTGTGCGGTTGAGGTTTGTTTGCGCTAAGTCCTTTAGTTATAGCACGAGCGCCCGCACCGCCTTCGCCAGCCTTTGCTCGACATAAAAAAGGCGCTGAGCCACACGGCCCAGCGCCAATAGTGCTTTGCGGCATCCGGCCAAGGCGGGGCGGAACCGAGTCCACCCCCTCCCCGCCAGGCTCATCTGTCTAGCGGATGTTGTAGAACGCAGACTTGCCGGCGTAGCGCGCGCTGCCTTCGAGCTCGTCCTCGATGCGGATGAGCTGGTTGTACTTGGCGATGCGGTCGCTACGGCACGGGGCGCCCGACTTGATCTGGCCGGCGTTGACGCCCACGACCAGGTCGGCGATCGTGGAATCCTCGGTCTCGCCGGAACGGTGGCTCACGATGCAAGCGTAGCCGGCCTCCTTGGCGGTCTCGATGGCCTCGAGTGACTCGGTGAGCGTGCCGATCTGGTTGACCTTGACCAGGATCGCGTTGGCGGCACCCAGCTCGATGCCCTTCTTGAGGCGCTCGGTGTTGGTGACGAACAGGTCGTCGCCCACCAGCTGCACCTTGTTGCCAATGCGACGGGTGAGCTCGACCCAGCCGTCCCAGTCCTCCTCGGCCATGCCGTCCTCGATGGAGATGATGGGATAGGTGTCGACGAGCTTCTCCCAGTAATCGACCATCTGGGCACTCGTGTACTCCACGCCCTCGCCCTTGAGCTCATACATACCGGTCTCGGCGTTGTAGAACTCGGTGGACGCCGGGTCCATGGCGTACATGAAGTCGACGCCGGGCTTAAAGCCAGCCTTCTCGACGGCCTTGGTGATGTACTCGAACGGCTCGGCATTGGTCTTAAGGTTGGGGGCAAAGCCGCCCTCGTCGCCCACGCCGCCGCCCAGGCCGGCCTCGTGCAGCACGCCCTTGAGGGTGTGGTATACCTCGGCGCACCAACGCAGGCCCTCGGCAAAACTCGGGGCGCCCACCGGCATGATCATAAACTCCTGGAAGTCAACGTTGTTGTCGGCATGCACGCCGCCGTTGAGGATGTTCATCATGGGCGTGGGCAGCAGGTGGGCGTTGACGCCACCCAGGTACTGGTACAGCGACAGGCCCGCCGACTCGGCGGCGGCGCGGGCTACGGCCAGCGACACGCCCAGGATGGCGTTGGCACCGAGTTTGGTCTTGTTGGGGGTACCGTCTGCGGCAATCAGCGCGGCATCGACGGCGCGCTGGTCGAAGGCGTCGAGGCCCACGACGGCGTTAGCGCACTCGTTGTTGACGTGCTCGACGGCCTGCGAAACGCCCTTGCCCAGGTAGCGGCCCTTGTCGCCATCGCGCAGCTCGCAAGCCTCAAAGGCGCCGGTCGAAGCACCCGAAGGCACCATCGCGCGGCCAAAGCTGCCGTCCTCGAGCACGACCTCGACCTCGACGGTGGGATTACCGCGGCTGTCGAGCACCTCGCGACCATAGACGTCCAAAATATCGCTCATGTTGTCTCCCTCTCACTTGGAAACGGGTTGAATGCTTGGCGACCGGCTGACCGTGCACCGTCGGTGCGTCTCCGTAAGTTAGCCTTGTCGCACTTTTTGCATTATGCCCTAAGTTAGCCGAGGGATACACTTGTTTTTCGAAAAATTTAGCGGGAACGATGAGGCGTGTCAGCCCGTCGTTCCCGCAGTCTTACTCCTCAGCCTTGGCGGCATCCCAGAGGTCGTTGAGGCCGTGGGTCGAAAGCTCAGCCAGATCCACATGGGCGTTGGCCGCCATCTGCTCCATCGCGGCCCAACGGCGGCGGAACTTTGCCGTGCTGGCGCGCAGAGCGCTCTCGGCGTCGATTCCCTCCTTGCGCGCAACGTTGACCAGGGCAAAGAGCAGGTCTCCAAACTCCATCTCGCGCTCGGGCGAGCCGGGAGCCTCGGCCTCAAACTCGGCACGCTCCTCGGCGACCTCGTCCCACACGTCCTGGACCGTCTCCCACTCAAAGCCCACGGCCGCTGCCTTGCGCGACACCTTCTGCGCCTGCATCAATGCCGGCAGATGCGTGGGCACGCCGTCGAGCAGGCCCTCGGGCGCAGCCTCGCCTGCTGCCACGGCCTTGTCCTTGGCAGCCTTCTCGGCAAGCTTGACCTCGTCCCAGATCTTGAGCACCTCGTCGGAGTTATCGGCATCTGCATCGCCAAACACGTGCGGGTGGCGGCGGATGAGCTTGGCGTCGATATCGCGTGCCACATCGGCCAGCGTAAACTCACCGGCGTCCGCCGCAATCTGCGCATGCAGTACGACCTGCATGAGCACGTCGCCCAGCTCCTCGCGCAAATGCGCCACGTCGTCCGCCTCGATGCAATCGAGCGCCTCGTAGGCTTCCTCGATCATGTTCTTGCCGATGCTCTGATGCGTCTGTTCGCGATCCCACGGGCAGCCATCGGGCTGACGCAGACGCCAGATGGTCTGCACCAGATGCTGCAGCTCGGCCGACGCGTCGACCAGCGTGGACAGATCGCGCGAGCCCTCGGCATTTTGCTGGGCCGTGTGCTGCGCCATGGTTAGTCCTCCTCCATGATCACGTGGCGGAACGCACCGCCCTCGTAGATGCCGTAGCTGTGCGTACCGTCCTTGGGGATGCTCACGCTGCCGGGGTTGAAGAGCCATAGGCCCGGGTGCGTCTCGCTTGCCTCGTTAACCTTGATATGCGTGTGGCCGTAGACGAGCGCGGAGCCCTCGGGCAGCGCGGGCGCGTGGTCGACGCTGTTGTGCATGCCGGCGCCAAAGACGTGGCCATGCGTCAGGAACAGCTCGCGGCCGGTCTCGTCGAACAGCGTGGCGTAGTCCGCCATGACGGGAAAGTCGAGCACCATCTGGTCGACCTCGGCGTCACAGTTGCCGCGCACCGCGATGATGCGGTCGGCCAGGGCGTTGAGCAGCGGAATCACACGCTTGGGGGCGTAGTCGCGCGGCAGGTCGTTACGCGGGCCGTGGTAGAGCAGGTCGCCCAGCAGCACAATGCGGTCGGGCTGCTCGGACTCGATGGCGGCGACCAGGCGTTCGGTCCAATATGCCGAGCCGTGAATGTCGGAAGCGATGAGGTATTTCATGGTGGTCCTTTCGGGTGGGGTTGATATGACTGGGCGCGGGATGTCGCCGGCCGCGCTATTCAAATCGCAGTGCCGCGCTCTGGGCCGCCTGCATCACGCGTTGGAGCGGCACGTTGTGCTCGCGGGCAAGGCGAGCACAGTCCTCGTACTCGGGCGCGGCGCGCTCGGTGCCATCGGGCAGGGTGGCTACTTTGACGGACACTTCGCCCCAAGGCGTTGTCACCTGCTCGAATCGGCGCGGCAGGCAAACGCGCTCCATAACCTGGCGGCGGATGCCGTTGGTCGTGGTTTCCAAAAAGATGATCATCTGCAGACGGTCAATGTCCTCGCGGGCGCAGATTACCTGCAGCTGCCAGCCGGGACGACCTTTTTTGCAGTAGAGAGGCAGCCAGTGCACTTCGCGGGCGCCCGCCTCGCGCAAGCGGTCGGCGGCATAGGCGAGTACCTCGGGCGACGCATCGTCGATGTCGCACTCCAGCTTGACGATGGTTTCGGGCGCATCGGTCTCGCGGGACAGCGGAGATGTACTTCCACGTTGCATACGGTCCGGATCCTTTCCGCACGGGCTCGTTTTGTTCACCCAAACGCTAGCACATCGCGGGCGGCGCAGGGGCGGCGTCATGGGATAGGTGCGACTTTTGCTGGGCGCAAGTGCTGGCGCGCTCCAACGCCGGCCCGCTCCACTCAAACGCGTACGTCAGCCTCCAAACATGTCATTTTTTGCAGCTTTTGGAGGCTGATGTACACGTTTTGAGAGCGCAAGCGAGGCCGCACCGCGCGTCGCACAGCCTTTCCAATCGATTTCGACCCCCGGCGTGTCCGGCGTGTTGAGGGCTGCGCCATTACAATGAAGCGGATTCGCTTGACGCAAAGGAGCTGCCATGCCTGCTTGCCCGCTGGTCGATTGCCACACCCACACCTCGTTTTCGGACGGGCATGCCTCGTTTGAGGACAACGTTCGCGCCGCTGCTGCGGCCAGCTGCCGCGTCATGGTCTCAACCGACCATCTCACCCTGCCCGCCAGCATGGATGCCAACTGCGAAGTGCAGGTTACTGAGGGCGACCTGCCGGCACATCGTCTGGCTTTTGAGGATGCTCGCAAGCTTGCCGCGCAGATCGCGCCGGAGCTCGAGCTTATCTATGGCTTTGAATGCGATTGGTACGAGGGCTGCGAGCCTTTGGTCGAGCGCTGGTCCCGAGGCGCCGTCGTGCGCCTGGGCAGCGTGCATTGGATTGGTAACCCAGGCGATATTGCGGCAGGTGCTGCGGGCACGGCGGGGACGGAGGACGTCGCTCGTCCCGATACGCCCGATTCGCGCTGCGGTTGGATCGACGATGATAGCGACCTGCATGTTTGGGAAAACTTAGGCGTGCACGGCGTGTGGGAGCGCTATGTCGATGACTGGTGCCGCGCCTGCGAGAGCCCGCTCAACTTTGATGTGATGGCTCACCCCGACCTGGTCATGCGCTTTTCGAAGGAAGGCTTTGCGCCCGACTTTGACCCCGCACCGTTTTGGCAGCAGATGGCCGAGTGCGCGCACGATACGGGCCGCCGCGTTGAGGTCTCGACCGCCGCACCGCGCAAGGGACTCGACGACTACTATCCCGCGACCGGGTTGTTGCGTTGCTTCGCCCACGCCGAGGTGCCGATCACTTTTGGCTCGGACGCACACCGCGCCTGCGACATCTGCTGGAACATCCGCGAGGCCCAGGCCCACGCCTACGACTGCGGTTATCGAACCTTCGACATCCCCCACCTCACCGGAGAATGGGAGTCCACGCCCCTCGCCTAACTGGTCGTTTAAGAACGTCCCCAATGACTAGTGGCGGCGGGCGTTGAGTTCGCCGGCAAGCTCGTCGAGGGTGATACCGTAGCGCTCAAGGGTTACGAGCAGGTGGTAGATCAGGTCGCCGGCCTCGTAGCGGATGTGATCGTGATCGTTATCCTTGCAGGCCATGATCACCTCGCTCGACTCCTCGGCAAGCTTCTTGAGCAGCTCATCCTCGACGTCGGTCAGCAAACGAGCGGTATAGCTCTCCTGCGGCGATGCGTCGCGACGGCCGTGAATCACCTCGGCCAGACCTGTCAACGTCTCTCCGATATTTCCATCCTGAACGTTTGCGGTGCGCACACCCATGGTTCAATCCTTTCTGGTGGCCGAGCGTCTAATCGAGCGCCCGCCCTACGCGAGTTTCTTAAAGAAGCAGGTACGGTTGCCGGTATGGCAGGCCGGACCCGGCGAGTCGACCTTGACCAGCAGCGTATCGCTATCGCAGTCGGCCCAGAGC
>USHR01000094.1 GCA_900554495.1 uncultured Collinsella sp. | reverse complement strand
CCAGGCCCGATTTTGCCTCTTGACAATGTCCTGCTCATATTAAAAGGAACGTCCCCATCTGCCGGATTAGGAGAGACTCTCCAGCACGCGACGGAGCTCATGCTGAACGGCGTGGTCGCGGTTGCAGCCTACGACGCGATCGGCCACCGGCTTGAGCGCGGGGCGCGCGTTTTCCATCGCGCAGCCCGTGCCGACAAAGCGAATAATCTCGTAGTCGTTCATCGAGTCACCAAACGCCATGACCTCGTCGCGTCCAATGCCGTAATGCTCCGCGAGCTGCGCGATACCCGAGGCCTTCGACACACCAGGCTGCATGGCATCGATCCACGCGTTGCCCGAAGGCGCAAAAGTAAAGAGCTGACCAAGTTCGCGCTGTAGCACGTACGCACTGTCCATAACCGCACTGTCGTCGCAAAAGATACTCGCTTTGATGATATTTACGTTGGGATCGGGCAGCTCCCAAATGCGCTCGGCATTGGGAAGGTCCTTATCGACCTCACGCACGAACTTGCACTCGTCATCGAGCAGGAAGGACTTGGTTCGGTCAAAGAGCGCAAGATGCAGATTGGGAAACGTCCTGACGGCCTGGGCGAGCCTTCGAATCGCCAGGTGGGAATACACCTCACGGTCTACCATCTTACCGTCGGCGTAGACCTGGGCGCCGTTAGCGGCGACAAAGTCCATCTTGTCGCGAACGGGCGCAAAGAACTCGCACAGGCGATCGTAGCGACGACCTGACGATGCGGCGAAATGCACGCCATGCTCGTGTAGCGCCAGAATCAGTTCGTAGGTCTCAGGAGGCACCTGGCCGTTTTCGTCAAGCAGTGTGCCGTCCATATCGGATGCAATCAGTTTAAACATAGAAAAGCTCCCTTCGGGCTTGTTGGAATCAAACGCGTATCCGATTCCAACGTACCCAAAGGGAGCTCAAATAAGACTCCGCGGGCGTAAACGTTACAAGGACCTGGCAAATAGCTCACACATGCCAGAGGTCCTACGGTCGCGGCGTCAGGCAGCCCGCCAAAGAGTGTCCCCGATGACTAGTCGTTTAAGAACGTCCCCGATGACTAGTCGGCGTAGGTGAAGGTTGTGACGTCGAACATGCCCTCGGGGCGGATGCGGAGCGTCGGGATGACCGGCAGGGGCAGGAAGATGATGCCCATGATGGGGTCGAGCGGCGGCTCAATACCCATGGCGCGCGCCTTGACCATAAAGTCGTCGTGCTGCGCAGCAACGTCCTCGGCCGTGCCTTCGCTCATAAGGCCACCGAGCGCCAGCGGAATACGCGCCACGACCTTGCCGTTGCGCACCAGCACGTGGCCGCCCTGGCCCACGGCCTCGACGGCAGCCATCATATCAGCCGCGCTGTCGCCCACCACGCACACGTTGTGCGAGTCGTGGCCGATCGTCGAGGCGATGGCACCGCCCGTGATGGTAAAGCCGCGCACCCAGCCGCGACCGATATGCTTGCCGACCAGGCCCAGGCCAGCGGGGCCGTCGCCATCGGCGCCCTCGGCCTGCAGCGACACGCCGCGGCCGTGGCGCTCGATCAGCATAATGCGGCGCAGGCCCTCGGCACTCTCGGGGCGAGCCATACCCGTGATGGCCTTACCCGGCACCACGTCGATCACGGCCTCGCCCGGCTTAAAGGCATAGTCGAACACGTCGAGCGATAGCTTCGGCAGTTTAACGGAAGCGCGCAGCTCATCGGCAAGGGCCGCAACCTCGGCCATCTCGGGTGCAATCTCGCCCACAAAGGTGCCGTCCTGCGCCACCAGAGCACCGGCGGCATAGACACGATGCGGAGCCTTGGCAAACGTCAGGTCATCGAGCAACAGCAGGTCGGCGCGTTTGCCCGGGGCGATCGCGCCACGGAGCTCATGCGGGTCGCGACAGCCGTGGTCCAGGCCAAATGCCTCAGCCGTGGAAAGGGACGCCATAGAGATGGCGACCACCGGGTCGATGCCGGCCTCGATAGCCACGCGGCAGGCGTTGTCGATCATGCCGGTCGCAAGCGCATCGGAAGGAGCGCGGTCGTCGGTCGCAAAGCAGCAGCGGCGGGCACGGGCAGGATTCTCCAGCAGCATCGGAGACAGGTTGGCCAGGTCATGGCTGCACGTACCTTCGCGCAGCATCACGTACATGCCGCGAGACAGCTTGTCGAGCGCCTCCTCGGGAATCGTCGACTCGTGGTCGGCGATAATGCCCGCTGCGGCATAGGCGTTGAGGTCCTTACCGGCAACGAGCGGCGCATGGCCGTCAACCTGCCTGGACGGCGTCTGGTTGGCAGCATCAATGCGAGCACAGGTCTCGGGGTCGGCCATAAAGACGCCCGGCAGGTTCATCATCTCGCCCAGACCAAAGACATCGCCCGGATGCTCGGCAAAAAACGCCTGCATATCGGCAGCCGAAATAACGGCACCGGCCTGCTCATCGGGCAGCGCGGGCACGCACGAAGGCATCATGTACTTGATGGAGATGGGTGCGCGGCGGCCATCCTCAATCATAAAGCGCAAGCCGTCGAGACCGGCAACATTGGCAATCTCGTGGCTGTCGGCAATGGCGGTGGTGGTACCGCGCGTCGCGGCCATGCGAGCATACTCGGCGGGACGGATGTTCGAAGACTCGATATGCAGATGCCCGTCAATAAAACCGGGAGCGAGATAACGACCCTGGCAGTCGATGACCTCAGTTGCCTCGTAGGTGCCAGCGGCATCGTCGCGACCACCGTAGAGCACGCCGACGATCACACCGTCCTTGACGGCAACGCTACCGGGCGCCACACGCTGGCCATACACGTCGACGATCTGCGCATTGGTAAACAGCCTGTCGACGGGCACGCGGCCCTCGGCGGCCTCGATCACAGACCTCATGACCTCAACGGACATACATACTCCTTTAACCGTAGAAAAAAGCTGCGGAGCGGACAAGCCTTCACCGCAGCAAGCCAATAGCCATTGTATGCCCAAACGATGGGTCAACAATGCGCCTCTCCGCTTAACGGCACACGCCGCTTGACGCAATGGGGACAGGTTGCTTTGCATTAATGGCAAGGATTGTCCCAAAGTGCCGGCACAGAAGGAACGTCCCAAAGTGCCAACAACGGAAGCGCCGATGTTTTGGCAACGACAGCGAGCGGGCCGCATTTGAGACAAGGTGACGTGAAACGAAAGGGCGCTGACCTTCTGGTCGCGCCCTTGAAGTTGAACGTCAGATTGTCCAAATGCGGCCCGCGCAGCGTCGAGCAGTTACGGCGTTTGGTAAAACGCCGTAACTAACGTGCTCCGTACTGCTCGTAGTAGGCGTCGATGGCGGTCTTGAGCTCGTCGTCGATGACAACCTTGCCGTCGATCTCGTGGTTGTAGAGGGTCTCGACGACCTCAGCCATGGAGACGATGCTCGCGACGGGGAAACCGTACTTGGCCTCGATCTCCTTCTGCGCGGTGGTCACACCGCCCTTGCCGACCTCCATGCGGTTGAGGGACACGATCAGGCCCTTAATCTCGACATCGGCAGCAGCCTTGACCTTGGGATAGGTCTCGTCGATGGACTTGCCGCTGGTGGTAACGTCCTCGACCATGACCACACGGTCGCCGTCCTTGGGCTCATAACCCAGCAGGTTGCCCTTATCGGCACCGTGGTCCTTGGCCTCCTTGCGGTCGCAGCAGTACTTGACCTCCTTGCCGTACAGCTCGTGGTAGGCAATTGCGGTCACGACGGCCAGCGGGATACCCTTGTAGGCCGGTCCAAACAGCACATCAAAGTCGTCGCCAAAGTTATCGTGGATGGCCTGGGCGTAATACTCGCCCAGCTTCTTGAGCTGGTAGCCCGTCACGTAAGCGCCGGCGTTCATAAAGAACGGGGACTGACGGCCGCTCTTGAGCGTAAAGCTGCCGAACTTAAGGACGTCGGACTCGACCATAAACTTGATGAACTCTTGCTTGTAAGCCTCCATGCGGGCTCCTCTCGTAATCGCGTACGTGCCTTCCAGTTTAGCGCAGGCGAAGCGTCGATGCGGGCGCGCTTTGGGGCCACGGCATTCTGTAAAGGCTTTGTCAGGGGGAATGGTTTTCCGAACAATGGGGTTGACATGTCAAACCCCCTCATCAAGAATACGGGCGGCTTAAAAAGGGGTACGAGATACCCAAAGCGCGCTGCGCTCAGCCTTTAGGAGGTGTGCCATGGAAGGCAGTCCTAGTCGAAAAACCTGCATGTCGCCCTCGGCACGCCGCGAGGACTCCGCACACGCATAAACGCCACCGGCAGATCGTCACCCCCCCCCACAAAGGTGCCTGTCCCCTTTGTGGTGGTTCGTGAGCTTGACGTGAGCGACATCTAGGTTTTTTGCAACTCAATACGACACGTACGCTAACTCCCTTCAACAAGGAGGACCCTATGCTGATGCTCAAAACCGCCACGGTACTCGAAGCTATCTCCAAGCGCCGCCGCACGGCGCACCCTGCCGCTCGCACCGGCCTGTCCAAGAACACCATATTCGCCACCACCCATAGTGCCGATGACGCTCTCGTACTGCTTGACGCCACGGCAAACGGCCTCACCACCGAGCAGGCAACCGAGCGCCTGTACGCCTCCGGCCCCAACACCATCGAGGCACCGACCAAGACGCTCGCCCGCCGCATCGCCGACGCCTTCATCGATCCCTTCGCCGGCATCCTCGCCGCACTTGCGCTGGTCTCGCTCTATATCGACGTGCTCGCCGTGCCCGAGCCGCAGCGCGACCCCTCCACGGTCATCGTCATCGGCACCATGCTGCTGGTATCGGGCGGCATGAAGTTTATCCAGGAAGCCCGCAGCGGCAATGCGGCCGAGGCCCTCAAGGACCTGGTCTCCAACACTTGCACCGCCCTGCGCGACGGCGAGCGCATCGAGATCCCCTTCGACGAGCTCGTCCCCGGCGATGTAATCCGTCTCTCTGCCGGCGATATGGTGCCGGCAGATGCCCGCATCATCACCGCGCGCGACCTGTTTGTGATCGAGTCCGCACTCACCGGCGAGAGCGAGGCCGTCGAGAAGACCACCGCCGTCACCGTCGTCGAGGGCGCCGACGGCTCCGCACTGCCACTCTCTGCCTGCAAGAACATCGTCTTTACCGGCACCTCCGTGCAAAACGGCGCCGCCATGGCGCTTGTCGTTGCCACCGGCTCGGACACCTACCTGGGCGGCATCGCCAAGATGCTCAACGGGCGCGGCGAAAAGAGCGCGTTTGACCGCGGCGTCTCGAGCGTCTCCATGCTGCTGGTGCGCCTGATGCTCGTTATGGCGCCGGCCGTCTTTGCCATCAACGCCGCCACCAAGGGCAACGTCATCGACGCGCTGCTGTTCGCCACGAGCGTGGCCGTGGGCATCACGCCGCAGATGCTTCCCGTCATCGTGACCACGAGCCTGTCGCAGGGCGCCAAGGACCTCGCCCGTCGCCAGGTTATCGTCAAGGAGCTGCCGGCGATTCAAAACCTCGGAGCGATGGACGTCCTGTGCTGCGACAAGACCGGCACCCTCACCGAAGACCGCATCGTGCTCGAGCGCTACCTCAACACCGATGGCAACGAGGACGCGCGCGTGCTGCGCCATGCGTTTTTGAACAGCTTCTTCCAGACCGGCCTCAAAAATCTTATCGACCTGGCCGTAATCGACCGTGCCGATGTGACGCCCTCGACCGTCGCACCCGATTCCATGCTGGGCCAGAGCCTGCGCGACCGCTACACCAAGGTCGACGAGGTTCCCTTCGATTTCTCGCGCCGTCGCCTGAGCGTAGTTGTCGCCGACGCCCAAGGCAAAACCCAGATGGTTACCAAGGGCGCTGCCGAGGAAATGCTCGAGATCTGCTCCTTTGTCGAGATCGATGGCATCGCTCAGCCGCTCACCGACGAGAAGCTCGCCCAGATTCGCAAGCAGATCGCCGGACTTAACGCCGAGGGCCTACGCGTAATTGCCGTGGCGCAGAAGACCAATCCGCGCTGCGTGGGCGAGTTTGGCATCGCCGACGAGTGCGACATGGTGCTGATGGGCTTTTTGGCCTTCCTCGATCCGCCCAAAGCAAGTGCCGCGGGCGCCGTCGCCACCCTCGAGGCCAAGGGCGTGGCGGTCAAGGTCCTAACCGGCGACAACGACCGCGTCGCCGCCACCGTCTGCGAGCAGATTGGTATCGATGCGAGCAACGTCTTGCTCGGCTCCGAGATCGATGCGCTCGATGACGCCGAACTTGCCAAGCGCGCCGAGAAAACCCACCTCTTCGCCAAGCTCTCGCCGCTGCAGAAGGCGCGCCTGGTACGTGTCATGCGCGAGATGCTCGGCCACACCGTGGGCTTTATGGGCGACGGCATCAACGACGCCGCCGCCATGCGTGCGAGCGATTGCGGCATCTCGGTCGATTCGGCCGTCGATATTGCCAAGGAATCCGCCGATATCATCTTGCTTCAGAAGGACCTGGGCGTGCTCGAGCGCGGCATCATCGAAGGCCGCCGCACTTACGGCAACCTGCTCAAGTACCTCAAGACCACGGTGAGCTCCAACTTTGGCAATGTGCTGTCCGTGACCGTCGCGAGCCTGTTCTTGCCGTTTTTGCCCATGAGCGCCCTGCAGCTGGTACTGCTGTCGCTGGTCTACGAGATCGTGTGCATCGCACTGCCGTGGGACACCGTCGATGACGCCTGGACTGCCCGCCCGCGTGCCTGGGACGCCGCGTCCATCAAGGGCTTTATGCTCGAGCTGGGCCCCGTGAGCTCGCTGTTTGACATCGTGACCTTCGCCGCGCTCTTCTTTGTCGTGTGCCCCGCCGCCGTGGACGCAAGCTGGTCCGAGCTTGCCACCGCGGGCGACGTCGCGGGTATGGCGACCTTTGCTGCGCTCTTCCAGAGCGGCTGGTTTGTCGAGTCCATGTGGTCGCAGACACTCGTGGTCCACATGTTGCGCTCCCCGCATCTGCCGAGCCCGCGCGACCACGCCGCGCCCGCATTGTGCGTTCTTACCGTGCTGGGCCTGGCGCTCGTCACCTGGCTGCCGGCAAGCCCCATCGCCGATGCGCTCGGCCTCATGCCGCTGCCCACGAGCTTTTTTGGGCTGCTCATTGGCATCGTTACCGCCTATATCGCGCTCACCCAGCTGGCGAAGCGCCGCTACATTGCCCGCCACGGCGAGCTGCTGTAGCAAGTAGACGGAAAACACCCTGCCAGCTGCCGTTGCCACTACCACAGCTGCCAACGCCGCTGCCGCTGCCTCTGCCGCCGCCGCAGTCTACCCCCCCAGCAGTTGCGGTGAAATAGTTCCTGTTTGGGGGTGCGGACGATTTCTTGGACCGCGCCTAGGCGTATCCAAGCTTCCTGCGGT
>USHR01000093.1 GCA_900554495.1 uncultured Collinsella sp. | reverse complement strand
ATCTACACTCTCTCCGTCGTCGGCAGCGTCAGATGTGTATAAGAGACAGCTCGTACGCCGATTCCCTCGTGTTCACCCATGACGCCGCGCACTGTGCGCTCGACGCACTGCGCGCAGGGGCCACGGTGCTCACCGACACGAACATGGCGCTCGCAGGCATAAGCAAGCCCGCGCTCGCGAAGCTCGGCTGCAAGGCCGTGTGCTACATGGCCGATCCTGATGTCGCCGCGGCTGCGCGCGCCGCGGGCACGACTCGCGCCGTTGCGAGCATGGACAAAGCTTGCGGCATCGAGGGTCCGCTCATCGTGGCCGTCGGTAACGCCCCCACGGCACTTCTGCGCCTCGCCGAGCTCATGGACGCGGGGAAGATCGCGCCCGCGCTCGTCGTTGGGGTGCCGGTCGGGTTTGTGAACGTGGTCGAGGCGAAAGAGGAGCTACTTGCGCGACGCGTGCCGGCCATCGTCGCGAGGGGTCGCAAGGGCGGCTCGACCGTGGCGGCTGCCATTATGAACGCGCTGCTCTACCAGATCACGCGCCCAGGCGGCCCGAAGTGACGGCGCCCGCATCCGCGCCGGCGCTGCGCATCTTCGCCGGCACCACCGAGGGCCGCCTTCTGTGCGAATGGGCGAGCGGGGCGGGCATCCCCGCCCGTGCCTACGCGGCAACCGAGTACGGAGGCGAGCTTTTGGGCGAGCTTCCGGGCATCGAGGTGCATGCGGGCAGGCTCGACGAGGCCGACATGGAGCGCGAGCTTTCCGGCGCGCGCATCGTCGTCGACGCCACGCACCCCTTCGCTACGCTCGCAAGCGGCAACATCCGGGCCGCTTCGCTCGCCGTGGGTGCACGATGCCTGCGCCTTGCGCGCCCGGTCGAGGCGCTGCCCAAAGGCGTCGTGTCGGTCGCGTCGATCGCCTGCGCGGCGCGTTTTCTCTCCGAGAACCCGGGTCGCGCGCTTCTCACGACGGGGAGCAAGGAGCTTGCTCCCTACACACGCGTCGCCGATTTCGCGGAGCGCTTCTTCGTGCGTGTGCTCCCGCTGCCCGGTGTTATAACGAAGTGCATCGACGCGGGGTTTTCGCCGTCGCACGTCATCGGCATGCAGGGGCCCTTCACCCGCGAGCTCAACGAGGCGATGCTTCGGCAGGTGGGCGCCCAGTGGCTTGTGACCAAAGACTCGGGAACCGTAGGCGGCACGGCCGAGAAGCTCGCCGCCGCGCGCGACGCGGGAGCGCGCTGCATCGTGGTCACCCGTCCCGCCGAGGGAGGCGGGGCCCTTTCGCTTCGGGAAGTGGAAGACGCGCTCTTACTGGAGTTCGCGCGCTAGGCGCTCGCCGCGCCTAGCGCGCCCTCCCGCCCGCGAGGAGGAGCGCCCCGAGCAAGCTCGACCCGTACAAGCCCGTCATCCACCAATAGCTCGAGGACGACGCCCGGAACTGGCGCAAACAGCCCTTCAATGAGTTGCGGTGAAATAGTGTCTGTTTTTGCTGCTGGATAGCATATTCAGTCCCTAATTCACCGCAACTTGTTGGTGGTGGCTTACTGGTAGCGTAGGCACTCCACCGGGTCGAGCTTTGCTGCGCGGCGAGCGGGGTAGAAGCCAAAGATTACACCGATGCCGACCGATACGGCAAACGCGATCAACACTGTCGTAATGGAGAAGCTTGGCGTGATCGTCCCGGTAGCTCCAAACTCGCTCATGATGCCCGAGCTTGCGGCAAAGAACGTGAGTCCCCATGCCAGCAGATAGCCTATCAGGACACCCAGTAGGCCACCGGTGACGCACAGCGCCGAAGACTCGGCCAAAAACTGCGCGGTGATATCGCGACGACTGGCGCCCAGAGCGCGGCGGATGCCGATCTCGCGAATGCGCTCCGTTACGTTGGTAAGCATCATATTCATAATGCCGATACCGCCGACAAGCAGCGAGATGCTGGCGACAGCACCCATGATGAGCGAGAACGCGCCCATAAAGGAGTTGAGTGCATCGATGGCGCTTTTCATGGATGTCGCCGATACACTGTCGTACTCATCCTCCTCCTCGATGCCCTTCATCGCGCGAACCTTGGACTCGATGGTCTTACAAAGCTCATCCATGTCCGTGCCCTCGGCGGCAAGTGCCGTCACGCTGGGGAATGAAGGATTCTCGTCGCCAAACAGCCCGGCGATGGTTTCGCGTGGCATATACAGCGTGAGCGAGCCCATGGAGTCGCTGCCACCATCAATCACGCCTACAATCTGCACCTCGCCGTTGGACACCTTGATGGTTTTTCCCAGCGCATCCTGTTCGTTGCCATAAAGCTGATCGGCGCCGCCGCGGCTGATGAGCGCCACGCGCGAGCCTGATTGGGACTCGGCCTGGGAATAGGTGCGCCCCGCAACGAGCTTGCTGGCCCCCACGGCGTCGAGCATGTTGCTATCGACACCCTGTGCCATGACGGTATAGCTTTTATCGCCGGTCTTGTACTCGGTATACGCGCTGTCGACAATGCCGATCTGCTCTATCTGCGGCACCAGTTTTTGAAGCTTCTCGATGTCCGACTCGGTGAGTTCTTGCGACGAATAGATTTGCACCATGCGTGCCGCATTGAGGCCCAGACTGTTGACCAGGCTGTTTTGGATGCCGCCGATGAGCGAAGTCATGGCGATAACCGAGGCGATGCCGATGACAATGCCCAGGATGGTGAGCAGGCTGCGCCCCTTGTTGGCCTCGAGCGAGTGAAGGGCTTCCTGGATGAGATCGCGGGCGCTCATGCCATCTCTCCTTTCGGCGGGTTGGCGGAGGCGGAAATCATGGGCAGGCTATCTACGGCGCCCCGCAGGGTCCGCGGTGCATGTGGAATATACGCGCCGTCGTGAATGCGACCGTCGCGGATGGTCACGGCACGGTCGGCCTCGGCGGCGATGCCGGGGTCGTGTGTGATAAGAACGATGGTTTTGCCGCGCTTCTGGAGCTTATGGAAGGTCTCCATCACAAGCGCTCCAGTGGCGGAGTCCAGGTTTCCCGTCGGCTCATCGGCCAGGATGATGGGCGGGTCATTGACAAGGGCGCGCGCGATGGCGACACGCTGCATCTGGCCGCCCGAGAGCTCGGATATGCGGTGGTCCCAGTGGTCGACCGGTAGCGTGACGGCCTGCAGCGCGTGCACGGCGCGCATTTCGCGCTGGCTACGGGGCACATTGGTGTAGGCCAGCGGCAGCATGACGTTTTCGATAACTGACAGGCGCGGCAGCAGGTTGAAGCTCTGAAAGACAAAGCCAATGCTCAGGGCGCGAACTTCGGTGAGCTCGTCAACATCGAGCTCAGCCACGTTGAACCCTTGCAGGTAATAGTCGCCCGCCGTCGGCTTATCCAGGCAGCCCAGGATGTTCATGAGCGTTGATTTGCCTGAGCCCGAGGGGCCAGTGATAGCGACGAATTCGCCGGGATTTACCGCCAGGCTCACGTTGTGCAGGATGTGGGCGCAACCTGCCTCGCTCTCAAAGATGCGGTGCACGTTGCGGATATCGATAACGGGACGCATTACATACCCTCATCGGCAGACATACTGCCCGGATCCGTGCTGTAGCCGCCGTCAGCCGTTGCGTCCGCTCCGGTGTCCATGACGAGGGTGTCACCATCGCGTAGCTTAGTAACCGGCACGTTGGGGTTGATCTCGTTGCCCTGGTCGTCGCGCTTGACCTGTGTCTTGCCGACTACGGCTTCGTTATCGTTTTGCGTCAAGACGGTCACCTTGACGCGGCGGGTTTGCTTGCCCTCGTCATCGGTTGCAACGTTGACGTAATAGTGTTCGCCGTCTTCGGTCATGAGCGCCATCGTCGGCACCATCACCACGTCGTCGAGCTGCTTGGTCACCACCGATACCTCGGCCGTCATGCCCGGCTTCAGGCGCGCGTCGGGCGCCTCGATGAGAATATCGACGTTAAAGGTTACGCTGCCGCCGCCACCGTTGGCGGCGTCGGAGTTTGCCACCGACGCGATAGCCGTGACGGTGCCCTGGCTCACGATATCGGGAAACGCGGGATATGTGACGTTGGCGCTCTGCCCAACGGCGATCTTGGCGATGTCCTTTTCGCCCACCTGTACGGTCACCTTCATTTTGGACAGGTCGGCGATCTGCATGCACTGCTTGCCGCCGCTCGTGTCGCTTTCGCCCATGATCATGCCGCCTGTTACCGTGGCGCCCACCTTGGCGTTGAGCTCCACGATGCTTCCCGAGCTCGGGGCCGTGACCGTACGGCTGGCTGCCTTGGCGTTCGCCTGATCGAGGTTTGCCTGGGCCGATGCGAGGCTGCGCTGCGCGGCCGATACGGCGTTCGTGTCCGCTGATGCGTCGGAGACGCCAGCCGCTGCGGAAGTTCCATCGACGTCCGTCGTTGGGGTGGTCTGCGCGGCAGCTGCGGCTTTCTGTGCGTTGGCGAGGTCTTCTTGAGCGGCTGCAACTGCACGCTGCGCCTCGGCAACGTTGCGATCGAGCTCATCGTTTTTAATGGTCATAAGCACGTCGCCCTCGTTGACGGATTGGCCTGCCTGCACGTTGATCGAATCGACCGTACCGTCGACAGAGGGGGAGACCACTGAGGACGAAATGGGTTTGAGCTGGCCTTTCGCCTCGACCGTTGTGGTAAACGTGCCCTCGGTCACCATGTCGGTCACGGGACCGCTAGCGCCCTGTGGCTGTGCATTGATAACAAGGGTTGCGACAATGGCAATGAGCGCGATGGCACCCACGACGCCGGCGGCAATACCGCGTCGAATCAGCTTTTTGCGTCGACGTTCGGCACGTTTTGCCTTGAGCTTGGCATACGCTTCTTCATCGGAAATCTCGGCCGTATCGTTCGTTCGTCCGCTCTGCTTGTCGGCATGTACGTTTGTAATCAGAGGAATCGTTTCGGTGGCACCTTCGGGCGTGTGCTCGGTATCATCTGGGCCCGGGGTGATCGTGGGGACATTCGGCATAGCGTCTCCTTTATAGAAAGAACCTCGATAATTATATGCGCCCACCGGTTGGGACGGGCGCATAGAACGGTTTCTTTCGGAACTGTTAGATTGGTCGCAGCAGCTCCACGTTGTAGGAATGCGCGCGTTGCACTACGAGTGGACAACCACGCACAGGCCGACTTTGATGCAGTCGTGAAGTGCCTTGGCGTCTGCCAGGCGCAGGTTGATGCAACCGTGGCTGCCGCACCACTTGTACGACTCGGCGTTATCGAAGCTCTTGTCGTTTTGCCAGGTGGCATCGTGGAAGCCGATCATGTTGCCCTCAAACGGCATCCAATAGCTTACCGGGCTCTCGTATTTGGGCTTACCGGTCTCGGGGTCCTTGGCTCCGATTAGGGTGCTGCCGCCGTCGTTGCTGTTGATCTGCCACACGCCCTCGGGGGTGGCGTCTTCGCCCGGTTTGCCGGAAATAAAGTTGGCCTCCCACACGATATTGCCGCTCTCGTCGTAGTAGCGCGCGTGCTGCTCGGACAGGTCGACATCGATATATGCCTTCCAGTCGGGTTCACCCTTTGCGGTAAAGGTGTCGGCTTTCTGGGAGTACTTGATCTCGATTTCGCCGGTCTGCTTGTTGTTAATGGCGTCCTCGACCTGCTTGGCGAGCGAGCTGCTATCGATAGACCAACCAAAGTCACCGCCTTCGACGGCGCACTGCTTGCCATCGGCGCGCGTCCACCAGCGAGTGGAGCCCACGGTATTAAAGCTGTTGGCGAGCTCGGCTGCCCAGCTGCTGATCTGTGACGTATCGAGCGTGGGGTTGGCCGGATCGGCAAAGCTGATCCACTGCAGCACGGAAGCGCCATCAACCTTGCCGGCATCCTCGCCGTTGAGCTTGAGGGTCACGTTGACGCCCAGGAAGTTGTTGGCGGCATCGCATGCGGCCTGAATCTGATCATCGGTCAGCGTTCCGTTGAGCGGCTCATAGGCATCGTTGCCGAGCTTGGAAAGATCTACGGTCTCGGCCAGCGATGAAAGCTCGAGCTCGGCATACTTAATGACATGCTCGCGGTTGAGTTTTTCGTTGGAGCGCGCCTTCTCGACGGTAAACTTGCCGGCCTGCTCGTCATAGGAACTATTGGCCTCGAACGTTCCAGAACGGCCCTCGTTGAACTCGTCGATGGCGCTGCCCAGATCCTCCTCAAACTGTTTTTGGTTGAAGGCGTCGGAAAGCATGGACAGGTCGACGTCTTGATCAAGATCGACTTCGTTGGAGGCAGCGGTTGTTTTGGTCTTGCCACTAAAAGACTCTACGAGACGGACCGGCCAGATAAAGGCTTCGTTGTGGCTGATGATCTCTTTTGCGGCAGCCTCTCCGTCGACGATGGGTTCATCGGACTCGGGCTGAAAGGTCCAGCTAAAGTCATCGCCTGTCACGGTGAGCTTATAGTGCTTCCATGCCGAGTTGACCTTGGTGGCGGCAGACGAAGCGTTGGAGAATGAGACGTCGACGCCGGCGATGGTGGTGTTGGGGTAGGCTAGCTGCGAAAACGCAACGATGCCTACGATATAGACAATGACGATGAGACCCAGGACGACAAAGAGCGTCGTCTTTTTGCCCGACTTATTGTTGCCAGCGGACTTGCGTGCGGGACCGCGATCGCCTCGAGCGTGCGTGGGGGGCTGCTTGGGCGCATTGCCGTTTGCCTGGCGCTGATGACGTTGTTGACGCTGCTGTCGCTGTTGGTTCGGGCGTTGGGAAGCGTTTGCTGCACTACGCTGCTGACCGTGGCTCGGCGCGATAGGACGCGGCGACTGAACGCCGCCGGTGTGCTTGCTCGGCTGCTGCGGATCGGGAATCAGTTGAGTTCGATCGTTTTGCGACATCGTATGCATATCCTTCGAATTTCGCCTTGCGGCTCATCGTGTTTTTACTGGGCTTGCATTATAGCGATTGCCCTGCTGTTTGTGGTACGGAAACGGTGGCATTCAAAAGAGGTGGGACATTTGTCCCACCTTTGAGTTGTTCTTAGCCGTTATCCGCACACACCGCATTTTGCACAGGCTGAAAGTGCGGCCGGAGCCTGCGCGATGCCGCCCTTTGCCGTCTCGCGCAGCGTGGCCGGCAACGCGTGGCCCACTGAGAGCATGACATGTGCCATCTGGTCAAACGGAACCAGGCTCTTAATTCCTGCGAGGGCGAGTTGTGCCGAACTAAAGGCCGCTGCCACGCCGATGGCGTTGCGGTTTTGGCAGGGCACTTCCACGAGGCCACCGACGGGGTCACAAACGAGGCCCAGCAGGTTACTCAGCGCGATGGAACTGGCGTCGAGCGCCTGCTCGGGCGTGCCGCCGAGCATCTGCACCAGCGCGGCGGCTGCCATGGCAGCGGCGCTTCCCACCTCGGCCTGGCATCCGCCCTCGGCGCCGGCGACGCAGGCGCTCGTGGTGAGGTTGAGGCCGATGGCGGCGGCACAGTAGAGGGCGTCCGTGACCTGCTCGTCATCGAGCTGCAGGTGGTCGGCCCTGTCTCTTATACACATCTCCGAGCCCACGAGACTAGCGCTCATCTCGT
>USHR01000092.1 GCA_900554495.1 uncultured Collinsella sp. | reverse complement strand
AACGGCGCCGTGCTGACCTGCGATGTTATGGAGCTTGGCGAGCCGGATGCAAGCGGCCGTCGCAGCCCTGTCGCCACGGGTGAGACCGTCGAGCTTCCCGCCACCACGGTGATCTGCGCCGTGGGCGAGGGCATCGATGCCAGCCTGTACGATGCCGCGGGCGTCGAGCACGACCGTCGCGGCCGCCTTGCCGCCACCTCCACCGGCGTCGAGGGCGTCTGGGCTGCGGGCGACTGCCGTCGCGGTCCTGCCACCGTGGTCGAGGCCATCGCCGATGCCGCCGAGGTTGCCCGTGCCATCGCCGGCGTGGACTTTAACAAGTACGCCGACCAGAATGCTCAGGCCGGCCGCGAGGACACCTGCTACGAGCGCAAGGGGTCGCTGTGCCGCGACAAACGCAACTGCACCAAGACCCGCTGCCTGGGCTGCGGCTCGGTGTGCGAGGTCTGCTGCGACGTGTGCCCCAACCGCGCCAACGTGGCAATTAAGGTGCCGGGCCTGGCCAAGCATCAGGTCGTCCATGTCGACGGCATGTGCAACGAGTGCGGCAACTGCGCCGTGTTCTGCCCTTACCAGGAGGGTCGTCCCTACAAGGACAAGCTCACCCTGTTCTGGAGCGAGGAGGACATGGAGAACTCCGAGAACGAGGGCTTCCTGGCCGTGGACGAGGACCACTTTAAGGTTCGCGTCGCCGGCACGGTCCGCACCGTCTCGGTCGATGCCGTCAACACCGGTCTTCCCGAGGCCGTCCGCCTGACCATCAGGGCTGTGCGCGACAACTATTCGTACCTTCTTAAGAAATAGGCGAGTCTCTTATGGCCAAATCCATTCAACATAACGTGGCCTACGTTGCCTGCGGAAGCGGTTGCGCCTCCGCAGGCGGCGATGCCCGCTGCAGCGAAGGCTGCATTGGCTGTGGCGCCTGCGTCACGGCTTGCCCCCACGGTGCCATCTCACTGGTCGACGGCGTTGCCCGCGTGGACCGCTCCAAGTGCACGGGCTGCGGCCTGTGCGGCATGGCGTGCCCGCAGCGCGTGATTGCCTTCGTTCCCGGCTACCAGAACATCCTGGTGCGCTGTAACAACACCGACAAGGGCGCCATTGCGCGCAAGATCTGCGACACGAGCTGCATCGGTTGCGGCATGTGCGCCAAAAAGTGCCCTGCCGGCGCTATTCGCATCGAGGACAACTGCGCCCATATCGACGGCGCGGACTGCCTGTCGTGCGGCATGTGCGCGGTTGTGTGCCCGCATGGCGCCATTCACGACCGCACCGGCATTGCCGCCGGCGTGTAGAAGGGAATCACCATGGCACAGGAATTCACTTTTACCGTTAACGGCGTTGAGCGCACGACGACCCAAAACAAACCGCTGCTGCGCTACCTGCGCGACGACCTGCACATTCACTCCGCCAAGGACGGCTGCTCCGAGGGCGCCTGCGGTACCTGCACCATTCACGTGGACGGTGCGGCCGTCAAGGCCTGCGTGCTGACCACCGCGCTTGCCGCCGGCCGCAACATCGTGACCGTCGAGGGCCTGCCCGAGGACGTGCGCGAGGCCTTTGTGTACGCCTTTGGCGCCGTGGGCGCCGTGCAGTGCGGCTTTTGCATCCCCGGCATGGTCATGGCGGGTGCGGCACTCATCGCCGAGGACCCCGAGCCCACCGAGGAACAGATCAAGTACGCCATTCGCGGCA
Source organism: uncultured Collinsella sp. (assembly GCA_900554495.1). Classification (GTDB taxonomy): domain Bacteria; phylum Actinomycetota; class Coriobacteriia; order Coriobacteriales; family Coriobacteriaceae; genus Collinsella. The sequence continues at coordinate 5,837 of USHR01000092.1, read as the reverse complement.
ACGTCTGCCGTTGCACCGGCTACAAGAAGATTATCGAGGGCATCTCGCTGGCAGCTGCGGTGCTCCGTGGCGAAAAGCAGATCGACGAGGATCTGGAGCGCGGCGACGACTACGGCGTGGGCAAGCGCGCCTTCCGTATCGACGTGCGCAAGAAGGTGCTCGGCGAGGGCAAGTACCCCGACGACATCGACGAGCTCGACCAGCCGGGCCTGACCTATGCCAGCGCCGTGCGCTCGAAGTACCCGCGTGCCCGCGTGCTCTCCATCGATACCTCCAAGGCCGAGGCCCTGCCCGGCGTGGTGGGCATTCTGCGCGCCGAGGACGTGCCGGTCAACCAGGTCGGCCACCTTATCCAGGACTGGGACGTCATGATCGCCCAGGGCGATATCACCCGCTGCGTGGGCGATGCCATCGTGCTGGTGGTTGCCGAGGACGAGGCGACGCTCGAGAAGGCCAAGAAGCTCGTCAAGGTTGATTACGAGCCTCTGGAACCCGTGCGTAACATCGCCGAGGCCAGGGCTGCCGACGCTCCGCGCCTGCACGACAGCTTCTTTGCCTTTGGCAACACGGTGGAGCTCAAGGACAACGTATGCCAGAGCCGTCACGTGACGCGTGGCGACGCCGCCAAGGCGCTGGCGGAGAGCGCGTTCACCGTGACGCAGCGCTTTACTACGCCCTTTACCGAGCATGCTTTCTTGGAGCCCGAGTGCGCCGTCGCCTTCCCGTACAAGAACGGCGTCAAGGTGCAGTCGACCGACCAGGGCGCCTACGACACGCGTAAAGAGTGCGCCCACATGTTTGGCTGGGATAGCGAGCCCGAGCGCGTGGTCGTCGAGACCATGCTCGTGGGCGGCGGCTTTGGCGGCAAGGAGGACGTGTCCATCCAGCACCTGGCCGCGCTCGCCGCATATAAGTTCCAGCGTCCCGTGAAGTGCAAGCTCGCGCGTGCCGAGTCGCTCGCGTTCCATCCCAAGCGCCACGCCATGGACGGCACCTTTACACTGGGCTGCGACGCCGAGGGCAACTTTACCGGCCTGGATTGCGAGATCAACTTTGATACCGGCGCCTACGCGTCGCTGTGCGGCCCGGTGCTCGAGCGCGCCTGTACGCATGCCGTCGGCCCCTACAAGTACCAGAATACCGACATTCGCGGCTTTGGCTACTACACCAACAACCCGCCCGCCGGCGCGTACCGCGGCTTTGGCGTTTGCCAGTCCGAGTTTGCGCTCGAGAGCCTGATCGACCTGCTGGCCGAGAAGGTCGGCCTGGATCCGTGGGAGATTCGCTACCGTAACGCCATCGAGCCGGGCGAGGTTCTGCCCAACGGGCAGATTGCCGACTGCTCCACGGCGCTGAAGGAGGCGCTGCTCGAGGTCAAGGATGCCTACTATGCGCATCCCGGACACGCCGGTATCGCCTGCGCCATGAAGAACGCCGGCGTGGGCGTGGGCCTGCCCGATGCCGGCCGCTGCAAGATTCGCGTCGAGAACGGCGTGGCCGTGGTCTATGCTGCCACGTCCGACATCGGCCAGGGCTGCAACACGGTCTTTTTGCAGGACGTTGCCGAGGCATGCGGCCTGCCGCTTCGCTGCATCGCCAATGGCGAGTGCTCTACCGAGAACGCTCCCGACTCCGGCACCACGTCTGGCTCGCGTCAGACGGTCGTGACCGGCGAGGCCGTGCGCGGTGCCGCCTTCCTGCTGCGCGATGCCATGCTTGACATCGAGGCCGGCAAGCATGCACCCGATGCTCCTGTGAGCGCCCATGGTGATGGCATCAAGATCGAGTACGACGACGGTCGCGCCTATCAGCTGCACACACAGGAACTCGTCGCCGGCCAGGGTATGCATCCTCAAGATCCCGCTGCCGCCATCAAGGCGCTCGAGGGCTGCGAGTTTGGGTACGTGTACCTGGAGCCGACCGACAAGCTGGGCGCCGACGTTCCCAACCCCAAGAGCCACATCTGCTACGGCTTTGCCACGCATGTGGTCATTCTGGATGATGACGGTCGCGTGAGCGAGGTCTATGCCGCGCACGATTCCGGCAAGGTGGTCAATCCCATCTCCATCCAGGGTCAGATCGAAGGCGGCGTGCTCATGGGTATGGGCTATGCGCTTACCGAGGATTGGCCGCTCAAGGACTGCGTGCCCCAGGCAAGGTACGGCACGCTCGGACTGTTCCGTGCGCCCGAGATTCCGGATATCCACGCCATCTACGTGGAGAAGGATGAGCTGCTGCCCGTGGCATACGGCGGCAAGGGCATCGGCGAGATCGCAACGATTCCCACGGCGCCCGCCGTACAGAACGCCTATCGCGCATTTGACGGCAAGCTGCGTCCGGATCTGCCCATGGTGGATACGCCCTACAGCCGCGCCCGCAACCGCGGGTAGGGTAGGGCGCGGACGGCCATTGCTGACGAGCTGTTCGCGCTCAACATCAACTGCATATGCTGCGCCTTTGGCCCCAGCTCCATCGCGAGCCGGGGCCTTTTGTTTGGAGCGCCTCCGCATGCGGAAGCTGCGTCCCAGATTTCGGCTCCAGAATGGGACGTGCTTTCCCTTTGGAGCCCTCGGCGGAAATTACATCCCAGAATTGGCACTCAGAACGGGATGTGCTTTCCTTTTTGGGCCCTCGGCGGAAACTACGTCCCGGAATCCAGTCCCGGAGTGGGATGCGCTTTCCGGATCGGCCCTCAACCGGAAGCTGTGTCCCGGAATCATGCCCCAGAATGGGATGCGTTTTCCGCTGGCCGGCCGTTTGGAAAGTGCATCCCAGTTTGAGCGTTTATTCCGGGATGCGGTTTCCGCTGAAGGACTCAACCGGAAAGCACGACCCGTTCCGAGGCCTGATTCCGGGACACGCTTTCCGCTAGGCATACCATCTGGAAAGCGCATCCCGTTTTGAGCGCTCAATCTGGGACACGGTTTCCGCGGGTGCTGCCAACCGGAAAGTGTGTCCCAGTTTGGTGGACAGGCGGGCATAAACTTAGCAGCCCCTACAGCTCAATATCGTTGAGCCATGTCGGCAGCGCGGTCTGCCGGATGCCTGCCGTCTGCAGCTTTTTGGCGAGCACTCCTGCCGAGCGGACCTCGTTCATGGTAAAGCGCAGCAGAGGGTGACCGTAGAGCGATAGGTGCGCCTCGCGCTGTCGTTCGGCAACGAGCGCCTCGGCGGTGGTGCGTCCGGCCAGCATGGTCTGGGCGGTATATTTGATGAGCCCGTCGAGCTCGCCCAGCGTGAGTTCCCGCGCCTGGCGCTCCCAGGCAAAGTCCGTTCGTATGGGCTTGGCCGAATCGAAGGGGTCCGTCAGCTCGTATTGAAGCCAGTCGGGCGCAAAGCCCGTCTCGATCATGACGGCTCGGGTGACCGATTCCCCGCCGCTCTCGGCGCGGGCGTCGGCATATCGAAGTGTCGTGAGGGCGGTGCGAATCGTGCGACCATTGCGGGCAGTCGCTCGTTGCTCAACGGCCTCCATCAGCTGTTCCGGCGCAAGGCCGAGCTTTGAGATCGCCGAATCGGCAATGGGCATGCCGTCGGCAAAACCAGTTTGCAGCAGGCAATCTGTGGCCGTTTGGATGGGCGGCGTTACCGATATGCCGGCTCTGCGTATTGCTCCGGCCGGCTCAATCTGGTGTCGCTGATTATGTGCGCCCGGACGAGCCGACGGCTTTGTCGAGCTGCAGGCATGCACGACATTCAGGTGTCGCCACGAGACCTCGAGCCCCAGCAGGCAGGCAGCCGAAAACGCGCAGAACGTCCAATCGGGGTGGATGATCGCAAGGGCGCGAATAATCTCGCAATGACGCTGCGCCCGGTTGAGCTCATCCCAGCGTATTTTGCGCGCGAACAATCCCGGCATGGGGGAGACGACCATGTCGCCGATGCGCCGAAGGAGCGCTTTTCGGATCGCCGCGCTCGGGGGAATCAGACAGCGCCCCTCTTGTTCGGCTTGAGTGAGCAGTTGGTCGATGAGCTGGTCATTACAATGGGTCATGAGCTACCGCCTCCTTTTGGGTAGCAAAAACGTATCAGCTGGAACTTGCCGCTCAGCTGACCAAAAGCTGACCAAAATCTAACCATGCAGGTAGATGACCTGCTTTTGGCGACATATTTCTTGTTTGAATCGGTGGGCGGTAATCGGCGACCGTGAACGGTAGCTGGATATGAAGTCTTGGTAAGTTTCGGGACGTGTACTTTTTGAAAAAGAGCATTCTATCTGCTGTTTTGTGTTTCTGGATCGCATATTTGAAGGCATGTGATAAGGGCGGAGGATCGTCGTCTTGTACCTGAGGAAACCGTGACCCGGAATTGCCGCTCGGAACGGGACGCGCTTTCCGGAACAGCCCTCAAGCGGAAACTGTGTCCCAGATTTCGGCCCCAGAGTGGGATACCGTTTCCGGATCGGGCCTCAAGCGGAAATTGCATCTCGGAACGAGCCCTCAGAGCGGGATGAACTTTCCCAACGGGGCCGCATGCGGAAGCTGTGTCCCGGAATGAGCGCTCGGAATGGGATGCATTTTCCGGTAGAAGCTTCAGCGGAAAGTGCATCCCAGAATTCAGGCTCAGAACGGGACACGCTTTCCGGATGGCATGTTTGGCGGAAACTACGGCCCAGTTTTTGGCTCCAGAACGGGATACATTTTCCGGAACGGTCCACGTGCGGCGGTGTATCGCCCCTTTTCGTGCGCCGCTTGTCGAATTACGTTATAGCTAGCTATATTATAGGAAGGTATAATATGGCTAGCTATAACGTGAAGGAAGGATGGCCCTATGTTTATCGGAAGAACAGCGGAAATGTCCGAGCTCAATCGACTGTATGGCACGGGCTCCTTTGAAATGCCTGTGATTTACGGCCGCCGTCGTGTGGGTAAAACGCGCCTTATCACAGAGTTCATCCAAGGCAAGAAGGCTATTTACTTTCAAGCTCGTCGTACCAATGCGGAGGCAAACCTGCACGGCTTTAGCCAGGCGATACTTGCAGGCTCGGTTGGTGCTGCAGGCGTGTCGTTTCGTAGTTTTGACGAAGCGTTCGATGCATTGGCCACCATGGCTCGAACGGAGCGTTTGATTGTCGTGATTGACGAGTATCCCTATCTCGCCCAATCGAATCCCGAAATCAGCTCGTTGCTGCAAGGCAAGATCGACCACTTGTACAAAGAGACCAAGCTCATGCTTATCCTGTGCGGGTCGTCGCTTTCGTTTATGGAGGAACAGGTGTTGGGCTACGAGAGCCCACTATACGGTAGGCGTACGGCCCAGTTTAAGATCATGCCGCTCGATTTTACGACGACCCTCGGCCTGTGGCAGAGCATGAGTCGCGAAGATGCTGCAGTTTGCTATGGCATGACGGGCGGCATTCCTGCATATATCGAGAAAGTCGATCCTACCGTATCGCTCGAGGACAACATCAAACGTCTTTTTCTTACTCCTACGGGCCATCTCTTTGAGGAGCCGAGTAACCTGCTATTGCAAGAGTGCCGCAATCCCGAGCAATATGATGCGATCGTGCAAGCAATTGCCCAGGGGCGCTCGAAGATCTCAGAGATTGCGAGCTCTATGGGAATCCCTGCGAGCAACGTAAAGAGCTATGTGGATAAGCTGGCGTCGCTTGGGATTGTCGAGCGCGAGCTGCCCCTAAACGAGACGAGCAATAAGCGAGCCGTGTATCTGCTGAGCGACCAGATGTTTAGGTTCTGGTACAAGTTTGTGCCGCAGAACATTGGGCTGATTCAAAACGATATGGCCGAGATGGCGTATAGGCGCATTGAGCCGCACGTATCGGATTACATGGGTACGGTCTTTGAGCTTATATGCAGACAATACGTGTACGAACTCGC
>USHR01000091.1 GCA_900554495.1 uncultured Collinsella sp. | reverse complement strand
GGCTCGTCTGGCCCCGACCCCGCTGGAGTACGAGCTGTACTTCCACATCTGACGGTCGCATAGGGCGGAACATAGCCGGCAGTAGGGCTTTCGCGGTATCCAGAATAGCCCACTGCACCTATGCTGCACCTATGGTGTTCTGAAGAACCCCACTTCGTCCACAATCGGACGCAAGTGGGGTTTCCTTATGCGTGCCAGGCGGGCAGCGCGTCGAGCCAGGCGTCCAGGTCGGCGCGGCGGATGCGCATGGTCGTGCTGCCCGCCATGCGCGCCTTCAGCAGTCCGTTGCGTACCTGGGCGCGGATGATCTTGGCGGGAACGCCCGTAAGAGCCTCCACTTCATCCACACCCAGCAGCGGGCGGTTTTCGATGGGCACGTAGGGCTTTTCCTTCGGTCTGGCCGTAGTGCCCTCGGATTCAAGTGTCTTCTTCGATTCCGTCATAGCAGCGGCTATGCGTCGCGAGGATTCAACGGCGTTGCGGCTCCGGCGCATCCGGCTGGATCGCTGCGACCCCGCTCCGCCGGCCGGAAGTCCTTCAGGGAGTCCGACCGGCGACGGGAATCCCCGCCTTCAAGCGGGAGAGGATGTCAAGCTAGGAGATGGCCGTTCACCACGATGTTCTGACCGGCCAGAATGCCCGGTGCAGGCGATCGGCACCCCCGTGAACGTGCGAAGGCGCTGAGGGCTTCGATGACGGAGCTGGCCAAGGAAGTGCGGTTGGCTGCCTCCTACGGAGAACTGAGCGAGACCCTGCAGCAGAGGATCGAAGTCGTTATGAGATTCTTCCTGGCGCTTGGCGAGGGGGTTGATACGCCAGCGGAGGAAGAGCCGCGAATGAAGGTGCCCCCGGCTGTGCCAGAGGCACCTGAATCCCGCGTCAACGACGACGTGAGCATTTTCGGGATGGGGCGCGGGAGAGGCTACGACCAGACGGTCAGGGCCTTGTCGGCAAGCCACTCCGCGCGCTCGTCGATGTCCTCTTCGCCCCATGATTCCTTCTCCAGGACGCCATCCATGGTGGCGAGGCCGGCGGCGCAGAGCGCCAGACCGTCCTTATATCCTTTCCCTTGCTTCTTGACGACCCACTCGGCATCGCGGATGGAGGCGTTGAGCGAATGAGTGACGATGGCGAGGTTGCCGAACGTGAGGAGCTTCCTGTCCCTTCGCGTAGCAGCCTCGTCATCAAGGGCTCCCCACTTGTTGCGCCACTTTTTAGGCATCATATGCTCGAGGGTGTACTGGTTGAATCCGAGAAGCGCGGTGCTGCTCATGCTCGGTCTGATGGCGCTTTCCAGCAGATAGAGGACGCCTTTGGACTGGAGGTTGTACAGGCACGACTCGCCGAACGCGGCGCGCACCTCGGGGTCGCTCGGCATATAGGTGGTCGCCTCCGCGTCGGCGGCAAGCGCGGTCCTCAGCGCGGCGGCGTCCTTTGCCTCGTTTAGGATCAGCGAGGTGAACAGCCTGTTGTAGTTCTTGGTGGTCGCCCTGACCAGCATTCGGCGGACGATGTAGCTCTCGAGCGTGGCGAAGATCTTCGCCTGCTCATCCGACGATTCCACGTTCTTGCGGACGTACAATACGTATGGGATGAGCGTCGAATTCTTAAGACCGAATATCAGCACGTTCATGCGCTCGGCGGACGGCGCGGAGGAGACGTTCCTGTCGCAACAGGTGGGGTCGAACGTGGACTCGAACACCTCGGCGTAGGCCTTCATGGCACCCAGCACCTCATCTTTGCTCCCATCGCAGTACTTGGCGATGAAGTCTTTGTAGGACTGGAAGAGGTTGGACGTGCGCGAATAGAAGAGCTTGTCCTCGGTCGTGACGCCACGCCTCTTGTCCTGGACCAGAATCTGGAGGAACGCGTCGAAGAAGAGGTCGACGAGCGTGCGCTTGATGCGCCCGGTAACGATCTCCTGCTCCCAATACTCCCTCTTCTCAGCCGTGGGCTCGAAGACGTCTTCCCAGCACTCCTTGAACGCCTGCTCGTTCTCGCGGTTGAAGAAGTAGTTCTTGAGGAGCTCCGCCGTCGTCAGGCGCACCCCGAGCGAGTTGATGGTGTCGAATATCTGCTGCTCGTCCTCGCCCTCGGTAAGGTCGATGCAGACGAACTGGACGTTCGACTTGATCGTGTTCCTGTCGACCTTCTCCGGGTCGATATTCTTGAGGAAGTAGTTGTAGGCAAGGACGATGGCCGAGGAGCCCTCGAGGGGTTCGCAGCCCGTGGCGCTGACGACCTTTTCGAAATCCTGCCGGTCGTACTTGCCGTGCCGCAAGGCGACATCGCCGGTCTCCAGGACGAAATCTCGCTCAAACAAATTGTTGGTGCCGTTTTTTGCACAGAGTGCCTTGAAGAAGATGACCATGGTCGTGAGTCGCTGCTGGCCGTCGATGACGGTGCGAACCTCGGAGACCTCGGACCAGGTGTTGCCGGAGGAGGCCTGCTTCAGGATGATGGAGCCCAGGAAATAGGGCCGCTTCGAGGCCGTGACGAACTCCATGTCGCCGAGGAAACGCTCCCATTGCTCTTCTCCCCAGACGTACGCCCTTTGGTAAAAAGGTATTTCGAGCAGGCGCGATCCGTTGAACACGCCGCTTATCGTTGCTTTTCCTGCATCCATCCTTAAAGCCCTATCTATCCTTTGCGGTTATTGCTGGCGGGGTCAATTTTATCAATACGCTGCTTGACCCTTTAATGTTCCCGGTCCTTGCCGTCTTCTCCCCAGAAGGTGCTTGAAGATGATGCGCAGGTCCTCGTCATCAAGGCAGCCGCCCTCGAGGCAGCCACGGTCGATGGTATCGATCATCGTCTGCCCCTTCTTCTTCGAGCGGTCGTAGATCACTGTGTCGAGGGATAGCTCCCTGCCGTCGCGCGTGAACATCTCGTGCATGAATTCGGCACTGTTCGCTTGACTCCAATCGCGTACCGCGTGCTCGAGCGGGCCGCTTCCCCTCGATATGGCGACATCCCAATGCTCGCAGTTAAGCAGAAGAAGTCGGTTCATGAACTCGACGCCCGAAAAACCGAGTCTCGCAAACGGCGGAAATAGAGGGTCATCTGAAAAGACCGCAGCATACTCACTGCTCAACGGCATATACGCGAGATGAAAATCGTACGAGTCGTTCTCGGGCCCGATGATGAACATAGGCATCGACGTCGTAACGAACCCTGAGCCGACGGGTGCCCTAAGGATGGAGAAGCTCTTCTCAAAAAAAGCCTTTCGAATACGGTTAACTGGCACAATATCATCGTTGGAGAAGAGCATGGTTGCGGCGGCGGCAAGCTCGACCACCGCTTGGGAATCCCCGCGCCAATCCGACCAATCGAGCAAGCCGAGCTCATAGGGTGTCAGATGAACGTTTCTGAGCAGCTCTTCGGCAGTCTCGCGTGACCATTTCTTGTCGACGCGCATACTGATAGGGTGCCGGACGATGATATTTGCTGCCAGCTCGCAAACGGCGGCTTTCCCATCAGAATACCCTTCGTCTTCGCACCGGTCTTCTTTCTGGCGTTCCAAAAAGCGATCGTAAAGCGGCGCGATGCGGCTCTCGAGCTCAGATAGCTTAACCTCGATGAGGTTCTGCGCATAGAATCTGTCTGTCGCATCGCCTGTCGCATCGGCATGCTCGACCTCATAAAGATCGCGCATGCTGCAAAGGTTCTCGCAATTCGTGCGGAAGAAGGAGCCCTTCTGTCTGCTGTAGGCATGAAGCTGCCCGGAGGAATCCGCGAAATGGCGCAGGTAGAACCGCGGCACCCAGTGCTGCTTTCGCGTCATCTTTCCGGGCAGCTTCGACATCCTAAGCCTTCACCGCCTCGTATTGGTAGGTCGTGCGCACGTTGTAATGGAAGTCGTTTCCGAGGTCCAGCGCCTCGAAGTGCTTCTTGGCGCAGCCGATCTTGATCTTCTCCGCGTCGCGCAGGGCGGGCTCGCCGTTCTTGCCGCCCTTGGTCTCGGTCACGAAGTACACGCGGCGCTCGCCGTCGGCCTCCTCGACGTACGCCCAGTCGGGGTTGTAACTGCCGAGCGGCGTGTCGATCTTGAACGCCGAGGGCAATTTCGCGAACACGAGAACCTCCTCCTGCTTGTCTAGAGCCTCGGCAAAGGAGCGCTCGACCCCCGCCGAGTCGTAGACCACGTAGTTGTACAGGCTCTTGCTCGTCATGTCCGGCTTCCACGCGTTCTGCCCAAGGTAGGCCGTGTAGTCGTCAAGCTCGAGGTCGCGCATGGTGTACCACTCGTCCTCGGGAAGGCGCACGTACTTGATGCCCTGGGCGATGAGGTCGTTCTTCACGCGGTTGATCTTGTCGCCGACCTGCGCGAGGAAGGTCGCGGGGTCGATCTCGAACTCGTCGAGGCGGCTGCAGCCCTCGAGGATCGCCTTGATGGTGCCGCGGGTGAGCCCGACGGCGTCCTGCAGCTCTGCGATCGGGTCGGGAAGGTCGTATTTCACCTTTCCCGAAACGGACACCACGGAGGTGCCCGTGCCCTCGGCGCTCACGCCCGCGTCGTCGATGCCCAGCGAGGCACGCTCGCTCGTCACCTGGGGCGGGCGCACGGCGAGCATGCCGTCGACAGCTTCGATGGCATGCTCGATGAGCTTGCCGGAGTCGACCTCGACCTGGAAGCGCGTGCGCTGGCGGATGCGGTCCCACAGGGCCTGGAACGCAGGGTCGAGCGTGACGTCCTTCTGCAGCTCGACCGAGACCTCCTTGGCCTTGTCACGGATCTGGACCCTCTGGGACTTGTGGATGATGATCGCCTCGACCTGCTCCTTGGCAGGCTCGAGCTCGGCGGGGAGCTCGACCTTGCCCTCCTCGGCGGCCGCCTTCAGCTCGGGCGTCACCGCGCCCTTGCCGTCGACCATGCCGGTCGCGACGAGGTGGTCGTAGACCTGCTTGGACTTCTCGTAGCCCAGGCGCTCCTCGACGCCATCATCGCCCTTGACCGTGACCTTCGTGAAGCTCTCCGGAGTGATGACGCCGAACTTGAAGTCCTCAGCCTCAAGCTCCTTCTGCAGGCCGTTGGCGAAGTCGTCGTAGCTCTCGTTCGCGATGACGGTGAGCACGTTCGCCTCTGGGTCGTACAGGCGCTCGCCATCCTGGTTCACGCACAGGCGCAGACCGCGGCCGATCTTCTGGCGCTTGGTCAGGTTGTCCTTTGTCTCGACGAGCGTGCAGATCTGGAACACGTTGGGGTTGTCCCAGCCCTCCTTGAGCGCGGAGTGGCTGAAGACGAAAGAGACGTCCTTGTCCGCGTCCTTGCCGTCCGGGAAGGAGATGAGCGTCTCCTTCTTCTGCATGATGAGCTCGAAGGCCCCGGCGTCGTCGGCGGTGCCGGCGGCTCCCTTGGAGTCCTTGAACTTGCCCTTCTTGTCCTTGGCGAAGTATCCCTGGTGCACGGCGTGGGGGTCGCGCACCAGCGGGGCGCCGACGGCTTCGTAGCACTCGAGCCACGTGCCCTTGCCGATCCCCGCCGCCTTTGCGATGCGACGAGGCGCCTTCGAGTTCAGGGCACCTGCGTACTCCTCCTCAAACATCAGGGCGTACAGGCCGCCGTGGACTTCGGGCTCGTAGACGCGGTATCGGTCGACGCGGTCGATGAAGAAGAGCGAGAGCACCTTCACGCCGCGCGGCCACAGCTCGAACTGGCGGGCCAGGTGGTCCTCGATGGTGCGGCGGATCTGCGCGCGCTTGACGACCTCCTCGTTGACGTCGCCCAGCGCCTCGCCGAGCTCGAGCACCTCGCCGTTCTGGAACTCTATGAACTCGTCGCCCACTGCGGCGCCGATGTTGTTGACCACCCAGCCGCTCTCGTAGTCGCTGTTCTCGCCGCTCTTCTGGTAGAGGTCGTTGCCGGTCTTCACCGTGACGGCCTTGCGCTTCTGCGTGCCGTCGGCCTGGCGCACGTCGATGGACACCTTGGCGGAGAACGGGTCGGACTTGACGGACTCGAGCCTCACGTACGCGCCGTTGAGGTTCGCCTCGGCCTTGATCGAGTCCACGCAGATGCCCTTCACCAGGTGGCGCTCGAAGGCGTCGACCGGCGTGAGGCGGTAGATCATGTTGTAGGCCTGCTTGTGCGTGGCCGAGTAGCGCAGCACGAACAGCGGGTTCAGGCTCTTGATGGCGGCCTTGGCCTGCTTGGTGTTGTCGACGCTCTGGGGCTCGTCGATGATGACGACGGGCTTGCAGGCGCTCACGAGCTCGCGAGGGCTGAAGCCGCCGGTGAGCTTCTCGCTGGGACGGTGGAAGAGGTTGCCCTCCTTCGCGGTGCCATCCTTCTCGAGGCCCTTGTTGAACGCGTCGATGTTGATGACCATGACCTGGATGGAGCTCGACGTGGCGAAGTTACCCACCGGCCCCATGTCCTTCGAGTCGTACACGAAGTAGTCGAGCGGCGTGCGGTCGTAGAGCGTCTCGAAGTGCCTGCGGGTGGTCTGGAGGCTCTTGAGGACGCCCTCGCGGATGGCCACGCTCGGCACGACGATAACGAACTTGGTGATGCCGTAGCGGCGGTTTAGCTCGTAGATGGAGCGGATGTAGACGTAGGTCTTGCCGGTGCCGGTCTCCATCTCGACGGTGAAGTCTCGCAGGCGCCCATCGGTGAGGACGTCGGTTGCCGGGAGGCAGCCCTCCTCCTGCACGGCGTGCAGGTTGTCGAGGAGCTGGCCCGGCGCCACGCGAAGCTCGTTGCCGTGGCCGACCATGAGCTCGCCGATTGCCGTCTGGCCTTTGCGGCCGGAATCGGCGGAGAATACGCTGCCAATAAATTGTTGTCCGCGGAACAGGTCGCAGGTTGCTTCGATGGCCTCCAGCTGGTGCTGCTGGTCGGATGAGAACTTGAACTCGAGCGCCGCCATGCTAGACCGTCCTCAATTCGATCTCACAGCCCATGCGCTCGCCGGCGTGCTTGAAGATCTGCACGGCGTTGAGCTTGAGGGTGTCGTCGAGGACGGAATCGAGGATGAGAACGCGCCTGGGCTCCATGTCGGCGATGGCCTCGAGCGCCTCAATGGTGAGGCCTCGGGACATGCAGCAGACGAGCTCGTCGCAAGCGACGGACCAGATGGGATAGCCCGCGGCTTCAGACTTCTCGACGGGCAGCGTGAGCTCGAGGCCCCATTTGAGCATCATCTCGAAGACGATATCCATATCGGAGCGATCGGGCTTGACCACGTCGAAGAGGAGCTGACCGGGCTCGGGCTTCTCAATGCCGGACTCATCGAGCTCGAACACACGGAAGCCGATGTCGGGAAGCTGCTTGGGTCCCTCGCCAAGCTTGAGTTGACGGTTGGATTCCTCGAGCTCGGTTTTGATTTTGTCGCCTGCGCGGCGAATGCGTCCTTCGCCTATGTCGCAGAGAGTCTCATACCCGTCCTTGTAGGCGTCGCGTTTCGGGTCACAAGGCTCTGGAAGCTGGACAAGGATAAACTGATAGCGATCATCTTTTCCGAGCTCCTGCAGGAACATGGCATGGGCGGTCGATGCTGAGCCTGAGAAAAAATCAAGCACAATATCACCCGTGCTTAAATGCTCATGTACGGTAAGGAAGCAAGCAACCGAAAACAAGAGATAGACCGCCAG
>USHR01000090.1 GCA_900554495.1 uncultured Collinsella sp. | reverse complement strand
GCGTGCCCACCGAGGCCGCGCTTGAGGGTTTCCGCACCATCTGTGCCGAGTCTCCGGTGCCGATCGTCGCCGATATTCACTTTAACCATAAGCTCGCCATCGGCGCCGTCGAGGCTGGTGCCGCCAAGCTTCGCATCAATCCCGGCAATATCGGCGATTGGGCTAAGGTCGATGCCGTCATCGACGCCGCCGGCGCTGCGGGCTGTGCGATTCGCATCGGTGTCAACGCCGGCTCACTCGAGCAGGATATCGCTGAGCGCGACGAGCTTACGCAGCCCGAGAAGCTCGTGATGTCGAGCGAGCGTTTCGTCAAGCACTTTGAGGACCGCGGTTTTACGAACATTGTGCTTTCGGCCAAGGCCCATAGCGTGCAAACGACGCTTGATACCTATCGAGCCCTGTCGCGTGAGATTCCCCACGTTCCGCTTCACCTGGGCGTGACGGAGGCGGGGACCAAGCTCCAGGGCACCATCAAGAGCTCTGTAGGCTTGGGTATCTTGCTTTTCGAAGGCATTGGCGACACCATGCGTGTGTCGCTCACAGCCGATCCGGTTGAGGAGCCGCCGGTTGCCTGGGGAATTTTGCAGTCGCTGGGTCTGCGTCGCCGTGGTCCCGAGATTGTCTCGTGTCCCACGTGCGCTCGTTGCCAGGTCAACCTCATTCCCATCGCCGAGGAGGTTACCGAGCGACTGAAGAACTATTCCGCGCCGCTTTCCATCGCCGTGATGGGATGTGCCGTTAATGGCCCCGGCGAGGCTTCCGACGCCGACTTGGGCGTGGCCTGTGGACGAGGTCAGGGCCTGCTCTTTTCGCATGGCCAGATCATTGGTAAAGTAGCTGAGGATCAAATTGTCGACGCGCTCATGGCCGAGGTCGACAAGCTTATTGAGGAGAAGTAAATGACTCGAGCAATGTATATGTCTAAGCTTTACGCGCCGACGCTCAAAGAGGATCCGGCGGACGCCGAGCTTGCGAGCCACCGTCTGCTGCTTCGCGCCGGCATGATCCGCAAGGAGGCCGCCGGCCTGTATTCCTATCTGCCGCTCGCATGGCGCTCGATCCGCAAGATCGAGAACATCGTGCGCGACGAGATGGATGCCGCCGGTGCCCAGGAGCTCATGATGCCTATCATGGTCGATGCCGAGCTGTGGCGTGAGTCCGGCCGTATCGATGCCTATGGCAAGGAGCTCGTGCGCTTCGATGACCGTCACGGCCGTGAGTTCGTGCTGGGCCCCACCCACGAGGAGACTGTCACCGCCCTGGTGCGCAATGAACTGCGCTCCTATAAGCAGCTTCCCGTCAACCTCTACCACATCCAGGACAAGTTCCGTGACGAGTTCCGTCCCCGCTTTGGCCTGATGCGCGGTCGCGAGTTCATCATGAAGGACGCCTACAGCTTCTCCGCCACGCAGGAGAGCCTGCAGGAGGAGTACGACAAGATGAAGCAGGCCTATGCCAACATTTGCGAGCGCTGCTACATCAAGGCCCTGCCCGTTGTCGCCGACTCCGGCGAGATCGGTGGCGATACCTCCGTCGAGTATATGGCTTTGGCCGACGCCGGCGAGGCTTCGCTCGTCTACTGCGACGATTGCGGCTTCGCTGCCGACGATGAGGCCGCAAGCACCAAGGTCGTTGTGACCGAGGGTCCTGGCGACGGTACGCTCACCAAGGTCAAGACTCCGGGCATGGGCACCATCGAGGCCGTTGCAAAGTTCTTTGGCTTCCCCGAGAACGGCACGCGCAAGTCCTTGGCTCTCATCGATGCCGAGGGCAAGCCAGTCGTGGCCATTGTCCCGGGCGATCATGAGCTCAATGACTGCAAGGCCGAGCATGTCTTTGGCAAGGGTTATCGCATGATGACCGATGAGGAGCTCCAGACCTACGGTCTGCATAAGGGCTTTATCGGACCGGTTAACCTGCCCGAGGGCATTCGTCTGGTCTGCGACGAGAGCCTGCGCGAGTCCAAGCAGTGGGCCTGCGGTGCCAACGAGGTCGACTATCACTTTACCGGTGCCTGCCCCGAGCGCGACTTTACCGTCGACGAGTGGGCTGATCTGGTCACCGTTGTCGCCGGCGACCCCTGCCCGCACTGCGGCAAGCCGCTCTCTGCTGCCCGTGGCATCGAGGTCTCTCAGGTCTTCCAGCTGGGCACCAAGTATTCCGAGGCCATGGGTGCCACCTTTATGGATGAGGACGGTAAGGAGAAGCCGCTCATCATGGGTTGCTACGGCGTTGGTGTGTCCCGCTCGCTCGCTGCCGTCGTGGAGCAGCACAACGACGAGCACGGCATCGTCTGGCCGATCTCCGTTGCCCCGTACGAGGTCGCGGTGATTCCGCTCGATCCCAAGAAGGAGGAGTGCGCTATCGTCTGCGAGCAGATCGTTGATGGCCTGTGCGCCGAGGGTATCGAGGTTGTCGTCGACGACCGCGACGAGCGTCCCGGCTTTAAGTTTGCCGACAACGATCTTATGGGCTTCCCGTATCAGGTCGTTCTGGGTAAGCGTGGCCTTAAGAATGGCACCGTTGAGCTCAAGGACCGTGCCACGGGTGAGCGCGAGGATGTGGCGATCGACGAGGTCGTCGCCAAGGTCGCCGAGCTTGTGAAGGCAGCACGCCGTTAATCGACGATTTCGCTTGTAGTTCGATATACGGGACGGCCCCGCATTTCTCCAGATCGGGGAGATGCGGGGCCGTCCTTTTATCTTGTGGCATCCTCGATATCTAAAAGGAAAACCCCACAGCCCATGCGAGCTGCGGGGTTTTCCTTGTGCCTCCGATGCGAAATAAATCGCTCAGATATTACTGATAATCGACGACGTCGATCCAGTTCTTCAGGAACTCATCGTTCACGTTGCGCTTACGAGCGAGCTCGGAAGCGGCAACGATGCTCGTCCACTGACGCACGACCTGCATGGGCATGTCGGCGCGGTCGCAGTAGAGCTCCAGGTAGGCCTCGGCCTGGTCCTTGCTGTTGAGGGCAAAGAGCAGGTAGGTGGTGGCAACGTCGGCAGCAGGGGAGCCCTGGGTGGCGTGTGCCCAGTCGCACACATAGAGCTGGCCGTCGTCGCCGACGATGACGTTGGAGGGGTTGAAGTCGCCGTGGCAGACCTTGAACTCCTTGGTCATGCCGTCCAGACGCTCCTGAAGGTTGTAGCGCGTGGTGGCATTGAGCTGATCAAGGCTGTCGATCATGCGGGCGTACTTGTCGCGCTGACGGTTGAGCAGCGGGGAGGTGTAGCCGTGGATCTCGATCTGGAGGTCGACGAACATCTCGAGGTACTCACCAAAGCGCTGGGGCTCGGCAGTCATCTTCTCGGCAAGGGTGGTGCCCGGAACCTTCTCGGTCACGAGCGCCCAGCCGTTGGCGTTCTCGAGCTGGGAAACCTCGAGAGCCTTGGGGCTGCGGATGCCGCACTCATTGATGCGGGCAAGATTCAAAGCCTCGTTGAACACGTCGGAGACAGGCTTGGTCTCGTTAAAGACCTTGACGATCTTGTCGCCCAGGTCGTAAACGACCTTGTTGCCACGGCGGACGAGCTCGGTCTTGGAATCGGGTAGCAGCATGGTTGCATCCTTTCAACGATGCGATAGAAGCGACGGCGGGGGTGTGTGAAACACCCGTGCACCCCCGCCGTTAAAAACCGTGCTAAAACTAGCAGACGGCGTAATCCTGAGGCTCGCGGCCGTAGTAGGCGTCCAGGTAGAGCTCCTTGATCTCGCTCATGAGCGGGTAGCGCGGGTTGGCGCCGGTGCACTGGTCGTTGAATGCCTGCTCGGTCATTTCGTCGAGGGTGTCGAGGAAGTACTGCTCGTCAACACCGTAGTCGGCGATGGTCTTCTTGACGCCGATGAAGTCCTTGAGCTCTTCGAGCTTCGTGATGAAGTTCTCGAAGACCTCCTTGTCGTCCTTGCCCTCGATGCCGCAGTACTTGGCCATCTCGGCGTAGTTGTGCAGCGCGTTGGGGTAAGGATACTGGGAGAAGGTACCCATCTTGACGGGAGCCTCGGCGGCGTTGTAGCGCATGACGCGGGTCAGGATGACAGCGTTAGCGATGCCGTGGGGCAGGTGATGGAAAGCGCCGAGCTTGTGAGCCATGGAGTGGTTGAGGCCCAGGAAGGCGTTGGCGAAGGCCATACCGGCCATGCAGGAGGCGTTGTGCATCTCCTCGCGGGCGTGCGGGTCCTTGGCGCCGTTCGTGAAGCTGGAGGGCAGGTTCTCAAAGACGAGCTTGGCAGCGCGCTCGGAGAGGCCCTTGGTGTAGTCGGAAGCCATGATGGAGACGTAGGACTCGATGGCGTGGGTCATGACGTCGATGCCGGAGGCAGCGGTCAGGCCGCGCGGGGCGGTCATGCAGTTGTCGGCGTCGACGATAGCCATGTTGGGGAGCAGCGCGTAGTCGGCGAGCGGCCACTTGATGCCGGTCTCCTTGTCGGTGATGATGGCGAACGGCGTGCACTCGGAGCCGGTACCCGAGGAGGTCGGGACGGCGACGAAGTAGGCCTTCTTGCCCATCTCGGGGAAGGTGAAGATACGCTTGCGGATGTCCATGAAGTCCATGGCCATGTCCTCAAACTTGCACTCGGGGTGCTCGTACATCATCCACATGATCTTGCCGGCGTCCATAGCGGAGCCACCGCCGACGGCGATAATGACGTCCGGCTCAAAGAGAGCCATCTGCTTGGCGCCGCGACGTGCGCACTGCAGCGACGGATCGGGCTCGACGTCGTAGAAGCAGTCGTGGGCGATGCCCATCTCGTCGAGCTTGGCCTCGATGGCGCGGGTGTTGCCATTCTTGAAGAGGAACTGGTCGGTAACGATGAAGGCGCGCTTCTTGCCCATGACGTTGCCCAGCTCGTCGAGGGCGACGGGCGTGGAACCCTTCTTGAAGTAGACCTTCTCGGGAGCGCGGAACCACAGCATGTTCTCACGGCGCTCGGCCACAGTCTTAACGTTGATCAAGTGCTTCACCCCAACGTTCTCGGAGACGGAGTTGCCGCCCCAGGAGCCGCAGCCCAGGGTCAGAGACGGCTTCATGCCAAAGTTGTACAGGTCACCGATGCCACCGTGCGAGGACGGGGTGTTGATGACGATGCGGCAGGCCTTCATGACGTGCTCGAACAGGCTGATCTTCTCGGCCTGGGCGGGGTGCACGTACAGAGAGGCGGTGTGGCCCGGGCCACCGGCGAGCACCAGGTGCTCGGCCTTGTCGACGGCCTCCTGGAAGTCCTTGGCGTGGTACATGGCCAAGACCGGGGAGAGCTTCTCGTGGGAGAACTCCTCCTTGGCGGGGTCGGTTGAGGTGACCTCGGCGATCAGGATCTTGGTCTTGGCGGGAACCTCGATGCCGGCGAGCTCGGCGATCTTGGCAGCGGCCATGCCGGGGATGCGGTGATCGAGAGCGCCGTTCTTGAACATGGCGGCACGCAGGGCCTCCATCTCGGCACCCTGCTTGACGAAGTAGCAGCCGCGCTTCTGGAACTCGGCCTTAACCTGGTCATAGATGCTGTCGATGACAGTCACGGACTGCTCGGAAGCGCAGATCATGCCGTTGTCGAAGGTCTTGGAGTGGATGATGGAGTTGACGGCGAGCAGCACGTCGGCGGTGTCGTCGATGACGACCGGGGTGTTACCGGCGCCAACGCCCAGGGCGGGCTTGCCCGAGGAGTAAGCGGCCTTGACCATGCCCGGGCCACCGGTGGCGAGGATGATGTCGACGTCGCGCATGACCATGTTGGTCAGCTCGATGGAGGGGACATCGACCCAGCCGATGATGCCCTCGGGGGCGCCGGCCTTGACGGCGGCGTCAAGCACGAGCTTGGCGGCGGCGATGGTGCACTTGGCGGCAGCCGGGTGCGGGGAGATGATGATGGCGTTGCGGGTCTTCAGGCAGATCAGCGTCTTGAAGATCGCGGTGGAGGTGGGGTTGGTCGTCGGGATGACGGCGCCCACGATGCCGATAGGCTCGGCGATCTTGGTGATGCCGTAAGCCTCGTCGCGCTCCAGGACACCACAGGTCTTGGTGTTCTTGTAAGCGTTATAGATGTACTCTGCGGCGTAGTGGTTCTTGATGACCTTGTCCTCAAGAACGCCGCGGCCGGTCTCCTCGATGGCCATCTTCGCCAACGGGATACGAGCCTTGTTGGCGGCCATGGCGGCCTCATAGAAGATCTTGTCGACCTGCTCCTGCGTGTACGTAGCAAAAAGCGCCTGGGCCTCTCGCATCTGAGCGAGCTTAGCCTCAAGCGCCTCTACGTTGTCCACAATTGCGGGAGTAGTGTTTTCCGGTGACTTTTTCACCATTTGTGTCTCCTTGCGATCGGAGATTTACCCTACGCCTTGCATGATAGCAAGAAATTATTCGGCGAACGGTAAGATTCCCGTAAAAGGCACACTAAAACGCTTCAACTAAATGAAGCGATTCAACTAATACTGCATTGCCCCGCTCATTGGGGACAGACTTACATGAGTGCTTTCACTCATTTGGGACAGACATCGTTTTGCCATTTTGTCGTTCTGGACCTGTTCTTGCTGCTCATTGGATATAAATAGGTAACAGGCTTAGCATTTCGCGTTGCTTCTCTCCTTTTAGGTGTTGCCTGTACAGCTTTGAAAGGAGAGACTATGCCCCGATGCGCCCGCGCCGTTTCGCTCACCGGCTATTACCACGTCTATGACCGCGGCAATTCCAAACAGATTATTTTTGAAGATGACTCCGACCGTTATCGTTTCTTATCGGATATCTCGGACAGGTTCGCGTGCCATGAAGTGGCAGTGTTGGCTTGGTGCCTTATGGACAATCACTTCCATTTGATGGTTGATGACCCATATGACAACCTTTCAAAGGCAATGCAGTGCGCATTGACGGCATATGCTAAATATTTCAATGGGAAAACGGGAAGAACGGGGCATCTGTTTGACAATCGCTATTCGCGGGTCGCGGTTGAGTCGGACACGCAGGCGGTGCAGCTGCTCGATTATATCCATCTTAATCCCGTGAAAGGCGCGCTCGACTCGCTCGAGGCGTACCGCTGGTCAAGCTATAAGGCATATCAGCTGGGCTACGATCCTTTTGACATCTGTGATGCGGCCCCCATGCTCGATATTGTCGGCGGGTCTCGTCGTTATTGCGAGCATCTCGAGGAAGTTGCCGGGCGCATCTGGTCAGTGGAGGTTCTTCCACGCCGGCGGATCCCCGATGAGGAGGCCTTTTCCGTTGCGCGCGAAGTCCTGCCGAGCATAGATCCTGCGCTGCTCAAGGCTCTGCCACGCCCCGAACGCGATGCCTGTTTGCTGAGGCTCAGGCGGGCGCATCTCACGGTCAAACAAATTGCCCGTATCACCGGTATCGGCGCTACAAGCGTGACCAAGGCCACCATAGGCTGGAATGAGGCAGCGTGAGGCAGGGGCGAACCGCTGCCGGCACGCGTTATGTCTGTCCCAAATGTGTGAAAGCACTCATGTAAGTCTGTCCCCAATGAGTGCCATGAGTGCGAGTGCAAAAAGGCGCCCTCCACATGGAGGACGCTTTTGTAAATTCTATGTGAACGCGAGGTCTTTGACCCGGAGAGTCCGAGGTACTTGTTGGTAAGACCTTAT
>USHR01000089.1 GCA_900554495.1 uncultured Collinsella sp. | reverse complement strand
CTTCTGGTACCATGGTCAAACTTTACTGTAGCAAAGCGTGACGTGGGCTTTTGTTCTGCGTCAGCGGAAATGGGGGTTTCATGGCACAGGAAGCGACCGCCAACGAGCAAAAGAAATTCAAGGTACCGCGTATCCCGGGTGACATCATGATCTATCCGATGATCGTTGGCCTTTTGCTCAATACCTTCTGCCCGCAGGTCTTTGAGATCGGTGGCTTCTTTACGGCTGCCTGCCGCGGCGGCTCCAATACCATCGTCGCTGTGATCCTGCTCTTCGTGGGTGCCGGCATCAGCTTTAAGTCCACGCCGGGCGCTATCAAGACCGGCATCGTCGTACTGATCCCCAAGCTTGTTGTTGCGGCCGCCCTTGGCTTGGGTGTGGCATATTTCTTTAACGATAACTTCCTGGGCCTGAGCTCCGTGTCTATCATCGGCGGCATCACGTTTTGCAACATGGCGCTCTATACGGGCATCATGGGCGAGTTCGGCGATGAGTCCGAGCAGGGCGCTGTCGGTATCCTGTTCTTTACGGCCGGCCCCGCCGTCACGATGATCATCCTCGGTGTCTCGGGTCTCGCTAACATCCCCGTCGGCACCATCATCGGATCCATCCTGCCGCTTGTTATCGGCATGGTTCTGGGCAACCTCTTCCCGTTCATCAAGAACCTGCTGGTCCCCGGCGCCAATCCCGCGATCGCCGTCATCGGTTTTCAGCTCGGTGCGTCCATGAGACTTTCGAGCTTTATCACCGGCGGCATCTCGGGCATCCTGCTGGGTCTCATCACGCTCTTTATCGTCGGTCCCATTACCTTTGCCTTCGAGCGCTTGTGTGGCGGCAACGGTAAGGCGGCTGTGGCATGCTCCACCATTGCCGGCACGGCCATGACCACGCCGGTCGCCCTCGCCGAGGTCGCCCCGCGCTATGCCGAGCTTGCGCCCACCGCGTATGCGCAGATCGCCACTGCCGTCATCATCACGGCAATCATGGCTCCGATTCTGACCGGCTGGGTCGATAAGAAGTTCTGCCACGGCAAAGAGGATCTGTCGCCTGCCGGTGTCGAGGCCATCGAGGAGGCCGTCGCGACCGACATCGATGGCGAGTAATCGTCGACGCGAGTCAATCAAGCCGGCGTGCAATTCGCGCCGTTTGAGCGCCCGAACGAAAGCTGTCTTGCAGTGACGTTCGGGCGCTCTGCTATTATTCCCCTTACCCCTGGGGAGTAGGGGTGTTTATTGCCCAGACACGAATCGGGCGATTCTGACCACTTGGATATTGAAGGGATGGCGTCTAGTGGTTAAGGCACTCAAGATTGAGATATTCCTGCTATGCATGATTGTTCTTATCGGGCTTGCCGCGCGAAGTCGCCACTCCTTGTTCTCGAGTACCCAGCAGTTATTGTTTAGTACGCTCGGCTACACCTCTGCCGCGTACATGTTATTCGATATAATCTGGACGCTTTCGGACGGTGTGGGCGGCACGCTGGGCATTGCTGCCAACTGGATTTCCAACGCGGTTTCGTTTTCGCTCTTTGCCGCCGCGTGCCTCATTTGGTTTATCTATTCCGAGACGGTGCAGGGTTCTCGCCTTTTGACCGCGCGCTATAGGATGGCGTTTGTAACGCTGCCTGCGGTGCTGGTAGTCGTACTGGCGTTTACTAGCTACTGGACGCATGCCCTGTTCTATATCGATGCGCAGGGCGCGTATCGTCGCGGTTTTGTCTATATGATCCAGCCCATCGTCAGCTACTGCTACGTTATATATACGTCCCTGCATGCGTTTATACAATCTTGCAAGGTCGAGAGCCTACAAAAGAAGGCCATCTATCAAACCTTGGCATTTTTCGCCATTCCGGCCTTGGTGGCCGGTGTCTTTCAGGTCTTTTATTCGGGTCCCTGCCTTAGTGTCGGCATCATGTTAAGTATGTTGCAGCTCTACATTGTTTGTCAGGAGCAGCTGATCTCGACCGACCCGTTGACTGGCCTCAACAATCGCAACCGTTTTGAGACCTATATGCTGTCGCTGTTCTCGGGTGCTGATCAGGCCGATGATATGTACCTGCTTATGATGGACGCCGACGGCTTTAAGCTGATTAACGATCGCTATGGACATGTGGAGGGCGACCATGCTCTCCAGGTCATATCTGCTACGCTCAAAGAGGTCTGCTCGGCGTCTGGTGGCTTAATCGCACGTTATGGCGGCGATGAGTTCGTGGTGCTCCAGAAGGCTGCGGCGGAACAGGACATCATAGACCTGTGTTCGGCGATTAACGACGAGCTCGCTCGTGCCGAGGTGCCGTATGCATTGCGGATGTCCATCGGTTACGCGCGGGTCGGCGATAGTGTCGATACCTGGCAAGACTTGCTTCGCGCTGCCGACGCGGAGCTCTACCGCGTCAAGGCCGAGAAAAAGAAAGCCGGCGTCCAGATACGCTAGGAAAAGGGGTGCACGCTTGCGTGCGTGGCGGCCCTCAGCTCACCGATGTACTCCATTAAGCTAAAGTACATGAATCCCCTCTGCTAAATAAGGGCAGTTCGTTAAGCTTTTTTGGGCTTGTTGACGATGATGATGCCGCCGCAGACCAACAGCAGGGCAACGATGACGGTAACGGGGCTCGTGCCAGCGCCCTCGCCGAGCAGCAGCGCGCTCAGCAGCACACCAAAGACGGGGTTCATAAAACCAAAGACCGAGACGCGGCTGACGGGGTTGACGGCAAGCAGGCGCGACCACAGCGAGTAGGCGACCGCGGAGATAAGCGCCATGTAGATGATGAGCGCGATGGCGGGGGCAATCGCCGTGGGGGAGAGCGCGCCATCCATCAAAAAGCCGATGGCGGTGAGGACCAGGCCGCCGACCAAGAACTGCCACCCGGCAAGCAAAACGCCGTCGTGCTCGCGCGAGAAGATACCGATCAGGCAGGTCGAAAGGGCGCCCGCGACGGTAGAGGCCAGGATAAAGCCCTCGCCGTCGAGCGCAAAGCCAAAGGTGCCGTCCGCGCCCGAAAGGTTGACGAGCGCGACACCGGCAAAGCCCAGTACGCAGCCGAGCACCTTGGCCGTATTGAGCTTTTCGGTGCGAAACGCCAGGGCGGCAAAGAGGATAGCCAAGAAGTTGGCGCTGGCCTCGATGATGGAGCTCGACATAGCACTGGCACGCGAGAGTCCCAGGTAGAAAAAGAAGTACTGGCCGATGGTCTGGAAGAGCGACAAGATGCAGATGGGCTTGATATCACGCGCTTGCGGAACGAGCGGTCGGCGCTGGGCCACGCTCATGCCAACAATGACCAGCATGCCGGCAAGGGCGAAGCGCAGACCGGCGAAGAGCAGCTGCGAGGCGCTGTCGTGCGCCGGGATGCCAAAGAGGCCGTAGCCGATTTTGATGCAGGGGAAGGCGGAGCCCCAGAGCGCGCAGCAAACGAGACAGCCCAGGATGAGTCCGGGCAGGGTGGCGAGATACGGCTTGCGGCTTTCCATGATGTCCTTCCTACATGCGCGAAGCAAAAAAGAACCCGCCACCGGATGTGTCGGTGGCGGGTGATGTTACCCGAAGGGATTGTACCCGATGGGAAAGGTTTAGGCGAAGTAGGCTACGCCGCTCTCAAAGATCGGCATGAACTTGTCGCCGGGGACATGCTCGGGCACGTTGCGGTACAGGTTGTCGCCGCGACGCTCGGCATGGCCCATCTTGCCTAGGACGCGGCCGTCGGGGCTCGTGATGCCCTCGATGGCAAGTGCGGAGCCGTTGGGGTTGACGGAAAGATCCATGCTGGGCTTGCCGTCCTCGCCCACGTACTGCGTGGCGACCTGGCCGTTGGCAATCAGCTGGGCGAGTACTTCGTCATTGGCGACAAAGCGGCCCTCGCCGTGGCTGATGGCGACGGTGTAGGGGTCGTCGAGGCTGCACTGCGACAGCCACGGGGACAGGTTGGACGAGATACGGGTGCGCACCAGACGGCTCTGATGGCGACCGATGGTGTTGAACGTCAGCGTGGGCGCATCGGGCGTGGCGTCGACGATGTCGCCGTAGGGCACCAGGCCGAGCTTGATCAGGGCCTGGAAGCCGTTGCAGATACCCAGCATCAGGCCGTCGCGGGCCTTGAGCAGGTCGCGGACTGCCTCGGTGACCTCGGGAGCGCGGAAGAACGCCGTGATGAACTTCGCGGAGCCATCGGGCTCGTCGCCGCCCGAGAAGCCGCCGGGGATCATGACGATCTGGCTTGCACGGATGCGGCGGGCAAGCTCGTGGGTGCTCTCGGCGACGGCCTCGGGCGTGAGGTTGTTGATCACGAAGGTGTCGGCCTCGGCGCCGGCGGCACGGAAGGCGCGGGCGCTGTCGTACTCGCAGTTGTTGCCGGGGAACACGGGGATTACCACGCGCGGGCGGGCGATCTTGGCGCCGCCGTACACGTGGATATCCTTGGCACGGAAGTCGATGGTCTCGACCTCGGCGGTCTCGCCGGCGCTGCGGTAGGCGAAGACGCCCTCGATGCCGCTCTCCCAGGCTTCCTGGAGCTCGGCGAGCTCGATGACCTCGGAGCCGGTGTCGATGACATAGCCCTCGACGGTGGTGCCCAGGGGCTCGACGACAACGCCGTCGGCGACCTCGGGCAGCTCGGCATCCTCGGCGAGCTCGACGATAAAGCTGCCATAGAGCGGGGTGAAGAAGCTCTCCACGTCCACATCCTCGGCAAGCTCGATGCCGATCTGGTTGCCGACGCACATCTTAAAGAGGCTCTCGGCGCCGCAGCCGTAGCCGGGCGTGGAGACGGCCAGGGCGACGCCGGTAGCAGTGAGCGCCTCGACGGCGTCAAACGCGGCGAGCAACTGCTGGGCGTCGGGGCGGTAGTCCTCGCCGTAGGTGGCGGGGGCGATGCGGACGACGCGGTGCGTCAGGCCCTTGAACTCAGGGGAGACGGCGCGCGCCGCGCGGCCCACGGCCACAGCGAAGCTGATCAGAGTCGGCGGAACGTTGAGCTCGCCGGCCTCGTCCTCAAACGAGCCGCTCATGGAGTCCTTGCCACCGATGGCGCCAGCACCCAGGTCGACTTGGGCCATGAGGGCGCCCAGGACGGCTGCCGTGGGCTTGCCCCAGCGCTCGGCCTCGGTGCGCAGACGCTCGAAGTACTCCTGGAAGGAGAGATAGGCGCGCTTGTGCTCAAAGCCGGCAGCCACGAGCTTGGCGATGGACTCGACCACGGACAGGTAGGCGCCCGCAAACTGGTCGGCTTCCATCAGGTAGGGGTTGAAGCCCCATGCCATAGCGCTTGCCGTGGTGGTCTCGCCGTCCACGGGGAACTTGGCGACCATGGCTGAGCTCGGGGTGAGCTGCGTCTTGCCGCCAAAAGGCATAAGCACGGTTGCGGCGCCGATGGTGGAGTCGAAGCGCTCGGAAAGGCCCTTGTTGGAGGCAACGTTGAGATCGGTGACAAGCGAGGTCATGCGCTCGGCAAGCGTGGTTCCGGCCCAGCTGGGCTGCCACACGCTGCGGGCGCACACGTGGGCGACCTGGTGCTTGGGCGCGCCGTTGGAGTTGAGGAACTCGCGGGACAGGTCGACAATGGCGACGCCGTTCCAAGCCATGCGCATGCGCGGCTCGGCGGTGACCTCGGCGATAACGGTCGCCTCGAGGTTCTCCTCGGCGGCGTAGCCCATGAACTCCTCGACGTCACCGTCGGCGACGGCGCAGGCCATACGCTCCTGGGACTCGGAAATAGCGAGCTCGGTGCCGTCCAGGCCGTCGTACTTCTTGGTCACGGTATCAAGGTCGACATACAGGCCGTCGGCAAGCTCGCCTACGGCGACCGAGACGCCGCCGGCGCCAAAGTCGTTGCAGCGCTTGATTAGGCGGCAGGCGTCGCCGCGGCGGAAGAGGCGCTGCAGCTTACGCTCGACCGGGGCGTTGCCCTTCTGGACCTCGGCGCCCGAGGTCTCGATGGACTCGGTGTTCTGGGTCTTGGAGGAGCCGGTGGCACCGCCGATGCCGTCACGGCCGGTGCGGCCGCCCAGCAGGATGATCTTGTCGGTGGGGGCGGGGCACTCGCGGCGCACGTGATTTGCCGGGGTAGCGCCCACGACGGCGCCGACCTCCATGCGCTTGGCCACGTAGCCGGGGTGATAGAGTTCGTTGACCTGGCCGGTGGCAAGGCCGATCTGGTTGCCGTAGCTGGAGTAGCCGGCGGCAGCGGTGGTTACGAGCTTGCGCTGCGGCAGCTTGCCCTCGAGCGTCTCGGACACGGGGACGGTGGGGTCGCCGGCGCCGGTGACACGCATGGCCTGGTACACGTAGCTGCGGCCCGAGAGCGGGTCGCGGATGGCGCCGCCCACGCAGGTGGCGGCACCGCCGAAGGGCTCGATCTCGGTCGGGTGGTTGTGGGTCTCGTTCTTAAACAGGAACAGCCAGTCCTGGTCCTCGCCGTCGACATCGACCTTCACCTTGACGGTGCAGGCGTTGATCTCCTCGGATTCGTCGACATCGGTCATGACGCCGGTCTTCTTGAGGTATTTGGCGCCGATGGTGCCCATGTCCATGAGGCAGACGGGCTTGGCGTCGCGACCGAGCTCGTGGCGCATCTCCATGTAGCGGTCGAAGGCCTGCTGCACCACGGCGTCGTCGATCGTCACGTCATCCAGGACGGTGCCGAAGGTGGTGTGGCGGCAGTGGTCGGACCAATAGGTGTCGATCACGCGGATCTCGGTGATGGTGGGGTCGCGATCCTCATCGCGGAAGTACTGCTGGCAGAAGGCGATATCCGCCTCGTCCATGGCAAGGCCGCGCTCAGAAATAAAGGCGGCAAGGCCGGTCTCATCGAGCTCGCGGAAGCCGTCGAGCACCTCGACGGGCTGGGGCTCGGGGGTCTCCATGTACAGCGTCTCGGGCAGGTCGAGCGAGGCGATGCGCGCCTCGACGGGGTTCACCACGTAGTGCTTGATGGCCTCGATGGCGGCTTCGTCCAGAGCGCCCGAGAGCATATAGACCTTGGCGGAGCGCACGGCGGGGCGCTCGCCCTGGCTGATGAGCTGCACGCACTCGCTGGCGGAGTCGGCGCGCTGGTCAAACTGGCCAGGCAGGAATTCGACGGCAAAGACGGCGCCATCGCTTGCGGGGAGCTCGTCGTAGGTCACATCGACCTGGGGCTCGCTAAAGACGGTCGGCACGCAGGAGCGGAAAAGCTCCTCGTCGATGCCCTCGACGTCGTAGCGGTTGATGATCCTCAGGGCCTCGATGCCCTTGATGCCGAGAATCTCGGTCAGCTCGCCCTTGAGCTGCTGAGCCTCGACGTCGAACCCGGGTTTCTTCTCCACGTAGATACGAGAGACCATTGGTTCCTGCCTTCCTGATCGGTTGGGCGTACGGTACGGTATGCGGCAGCGGTCGGTTTGCGGGGCCTGCCCTGCGGTCGCCTTGAGCCACATGTTTGTAAACCTCACTATGATACGACAGCTCGTGGCGCGTTGCGGACGGCGAGGGTGCTACAGTGAAGCGCAAACAAGAGAAAGGCATCACATGGCATTCGTTTCACTCGCCATCATCGCGCTCGTGGCCTTTGCAAGCCCCTTCATCGCCTCGGCGATTCCCGGAAAACCCGTTCCCGAGACGGTCTTTTTGCTCGTGCTCGG
>USHR01000088.1 GCA_900554495.1 uncultured Collinsella sp. | reverse complement strand
CCGTGCCTCCACGGAAATGGACGGTAGCCCGAATAAAACCGTACGCGCACAGGCGTTGTGCAGACATACGGTGCAAATTATACCCTCATGGACATGTCACTTACGTGTGTCTTCGGCGGTTGGGAGCAGGGTTTATCCACTTCGACCTGCCAAAGGGGGAGAGGTTTATTTTGGCAGGTTTTATCAGGCAAAACGGCAAAGGGGGCCGGCCTCGCGCTTCGGTGAGGCCGGCCCCCTTTGGAGCGTTGCATATGTATAGCGGCACAGGGTTTATTGCGACGCAGCCGCCGCGGCGTTTCCGCAGATGAAACCTGCCAAAATAAACATCTCTAAATGGTAGGTTTTAGTGCTTGCCGTTGGCGGAAGCGGCGCCGTTTACGTGATCGCGGGCGTAGATTACGCCGTGGACGATGGCCAGACCGGCGGCATCTGCGGCGCGGGCGCAGGTGTCCTGGAAATCCTCGGCTTCGCGGGCGCGCAGCTGCTTGAGCACGTAGTCTGCCACGGCCATCTTGCCGGGAGGGTTGCCGATGCCGGTGCGGATACGGCTAAAGTCGCGGCTGCCCATCTTGTCGATGATGGAGCGCAGGCCGTTGTGACCGGCATGGCCTCCGCCCACCTTAACACGCACGTCGCCGGCGGGAATATCGAGCTCGTCGTGGATGACGAGCAGCTCCTCGGCCTTGATCTTGTACTCGCGACAGAGCTTGGAGATGGGGCCGCCCGAGGTATTCATGTACGACTGCGGCTTGACCAGCACAATCTGGCGCTTGCCACCCTCTTCCTCAGCATCGTTGATATTGATGAGCGCGACCTCGGCGCCTGCTTGGTTTTTCCAGTACGTGACGCCGGCCTGACGGGCCAGCTCGTCGATTGCCTTAAAGCCGGCGTTGTGGCGGGTCTCGGCATATTCCTCGCCAGGGTTGCCAAGCCCTGCAACCATGCGAATCTTAAGCGGCTGTGCAGCTGCCATATTTGTCCTTCCGTTACATAAAAAGTTTAATCAACGACAAAGGCTACCACGCCCGCCGAAGGCGAGGCTTTGCTTCAGCGAAATCCCACCAGACAAAAGCGCGGCCGCGGCAGAGCGAGCCGTCGGAACAGAAGAAACCCCCGCGCGACCTTTGCGAAGCAAGGGGGAGCGCGGGGGTTTCTTCTGTTCCGACGGCGATGCGCCGGGTTGCAAGGACGATGCGACTACAGCGCGAAGTCGCCGCCGACGAGCGTGGAGACGGGCTCCTCGTGGTAAACGGCGGAGATGGCCTGAGCGAACTCCTCGGCGACCGAGATGGTCTTGATCTTGCCGCCGACCTCGACGGGAATGGCGTCGGTGACGAGGCACTCGACGATCGGGGCGTCGTTCAGACGCTCGATGGCCGGACCGGAGAAGATGCCGTGGGTGGCGCAGACGTAGATGTCGCCAGCGCCCATAGCCTTGAGCTCCTTGACGTTGGCGCACAGGGTGCCAGCGGTGTCGATCATGTCGTCGTTGATGATGCAGGTCTTGCCCTTGATGTCACCGATGATGCCCATGACCTCGGCGGCGTTGTGGCGCGGACGGCCCTTGTGGGCGATGGCCAGGTCGCAGCCGAGCATGTCGGACAGCTTCTTGGCGGCCTTGGCGCGGCCCACGTCGGGGGAGACGACAACCAGGTTGTCGGTGTCGAAGTTCATGGCGTTGTAGTACTGGCCAAACAGCGGCAGTGCGGACAGGTGGTTGACCGGGATATCAAAGAAGCCCTGGATCTGACCCTGGTGCAGGTCGAGGGTGATGATGCGGTCGACGCCGGCGCGCTCGAGCAGGTTGGCGACGAGGCGGGCGGTGATGGGCTCGCGCGGGCCGGCCTTGCGGTCCTGGCGGGCATAGCCGTAGTGGGTGATGACGGCGGTGATGGAGCGGGCGGATGCGCGCTTGGCAGCGTCGGTGGCGATGAGCAGCTCCATGAGCATGTCGTTGACGTTGCCGCCGGCCACGGACTGAATCAGGAAGACGTCGGCGCCGCGGACGGTCTCGTCGTAGCGGGCGTAAATCTCACCGTTGGCGAACTGCTTTAGCGTAAGGCCCGAAAGCTCGACCCCAAGGTACTCAGCGATTTTCTGAGCGAGGGGACGGTTGGAGGAACCGGAATACACGCGGATGGACTTGCGCATATTCTCCGACTTCTCGGGATCATTAATCGGCATTACCCTTCTCCTTTATACATCGAATGCCATATAGATGCCTTTTTGCATTGTAACCGTGCGGCGGGGTTAATCGGGTCTTGATAACGTCTTTACCGTCAACGGACACGAACCGACCACTCATCCGGTCGCGCAGGTCACGATAGAAAAAGGAGCCGTCCCCATGGAACAGCTCCTTTTGTGCTTGGTGAAACGTTATGCCTCGTCGTCCTCGTGCAGACGACGGCGATAATCGGCGGCCCAGCCCTCAATATTTACCTGACGGGCGCGGCCCAGACCGAGTGCGTCGGCCGGGACCGGCTCGGTGATGACGGAGCCGGCGGCCACGAGCGCACCGTCGCCAATCTGGGCGGGCGCGACCATCATGGTGTCAGAACCGATGAAGGCATCCTTGCCGATGACGGTCTTGTGCTTGTGGACGCCGTCGTAGTTGCAGGTGATAGAGCCCGCGCCTACGTTGACGCCGGAGCCCATGGTGGTGTCGCCGATGTAGGACAGGTGGGGCACCTTGGAGCCCTCGCCGATCGTGGACTTCTTAATCTCCACGTGCGTACCGGCCTTGGATCCGTCGAGCATGTGGGTGCCCGGGCGCAGGTAGGCGCGCGGGCCGCAGTCGACGCCGTTCTCGATGACGGCCTCGATGGCGATGGTCTCATCGATGATGCAGCCGCTGCCGACAGTGGTGTCGGTGAGGCGGCTGTTGGGGCCGAGCTGGCACTCCTCGCCCACGGTGACGTGACCGATCAGATGCGTCTGCGGCCACACGACGGTGTCGCGGCCGATGGTGGCGTCGGGGCCGATCCAGGCCTGCGTGGGGTCGATGAAGGTGACGCCCTCGGCCATCCAGTGCTCGTTGATGCGGTCGCGCGCGATGGCGGTGAGCTGCGCGAGCTGGATGCGGCTGTTGACGCCCAGGCCGTCGCGGTAGTCGTCGCAGTGGAAGATGGAGACTGCCTGGCCGTGACCCTTGAGGATTTCGAGCATGTCGGGCAGGTAGTACTCGGACTGCGCGTTGTCGTTGCCGATCTCGTTAATGTGGGCGGCAAGCTGCGCGCCGTCGAAGGCGTAGCAGCCGGCGTTGCACTCCAGCAGCGTGGCGGCCTGCTCGGGCGTGCAGTCCTTCTGCTCGATGATGCGCTCGATCTGACCATCGGCGCCCAGCTTGATGCGGCCGTAGCCAAAAGGATCGGGCGGGGTCATGGTCATGACGGTGCAGGCGAGCTCGCCGGTGGCGACGGTCTGCGCGAACTTGGCGACGGTGTCGGCGGTGATGAGCGGCAGGTCGCCGTTGAGCACGACGACGGGGCCTTGCGTGATGCCGCAGGCCTCGAGCGCGACCTTCACGGCGTGACCGGTGCCCAGGCGCTCGGTCTGCTCAACGCACTCGACCTTGGTGGCGCTGTTGGCATAAGCGCCGTCGATGAGGGCGCGCATCTCGTCGGCGTGGCTGCCGATGACGACCACGACGCGGCTGCAGCCGGCCTTGATGGTGGCGTCGACGATCCACTGGACCATGGGCTTGCCCAGGATCTTGTGCGAAACCTTGCAGTGGTTCGACTTCATGCGGGTGCCCTCGCCGGCAGCGAGGATAATTGCGGTTGCGTCCATGTGATCTCCTGTTACGTTATAGAGACGTGTGTTTGGAAACGATACACGGCGCAATATGATACCGCAGGCATATGTTGAGCGCGTAGCGATTGGCTCATGGCGGCCGATGTCGGTGCCGCCGGCGTGGCGTTTGCGCTGCTTGCGTGCGGCGTTGGCGGTGCTGCGGAGCTGTCGTTTGAGCGAGGGGACGGGGGTGCCCGTGGACAACATACAAGAGGAGTTTGGCGGCGAGCCCGTCGCGGCATTCTCGATGTCGCATCCGGCTGTGCCGGCCCTCTACATGGTGCTGACGCTGGGGCTCACCATGTTCTCGATGCAGCCGGTGCTGATTGCGCTGTCACTTGCGGGCGGGCTGGCGTATGGATTTGCGACGCGCGGGGCTGCCCGCACGCTGGGCGCACTCCGCTGGCAGCTGCCGGTGATTTTGATTATCGCGCTGGTCAATCCGCTGTTTAGCGCCTCGGGCTCGACGGAGCTGTTCCGTATTGGCATGCGCGCGGTGTATCTGGAAAGCATGGTATACGGCCTGTGCATGGGCGGGCTGTTTGTGGCGAGCGTGCTGTGGTTTGAGGCCGCGGCGTCGATGCTCGAATACGACAAGGTGCTCGCGCTGCTGGGCAATGCCGCACCGGTGATTGCGCTCATGATCTCGATGTGCATGAGGCTTATCCCGCAGTTTTTACGCCGCGGTCGTACGGTGCTGGCGGTGCAGGATGCGATTGATGTGCCGGGCCGCGCGCCCACCGATCCCGTGCGATCGCGCCTGCGGGCGTCGAGCGTGTTGATGGGCTGGGGCATGGAAGATTCGCTGGAGCGCGCGGACGCCATGCGCTCCCGTGGGTGGGGCGCCGCGACGCGTCGAACGACGTATGCGCGGTATCGGCTGGGGCGCGGCGATGTTGCCGCGCTGGTTGGACTTGCGCTGTTTGGCATGGCCACGACGGCAGTGGCGTGGACTGCGACGATGCAGTATTCGTTTTACCCGCAACTATCGGTGCCGGCGCCGTGGCTGGGCTATGTCGTGTACGCTGCCTGGATGATGCTGCCTTGCGCGTCGCACGCGATTGATGAGAAGAGGTTTGGCTGATGGCTCGGTTGGATAGGAGCTCGGCGGCGGGTGTGGCATATGGCTCGGCCGCGCCGGCGATTGAGGTGCGAGGCCTTAGTTTTGCCTATCCCGGGGCCGAGGCACCGGTGCTCGAGGGGCTTGATTGGCGTGTTTCCCAAGGTGCGTTTGCACTGCTTGTTGGCGGTACCGGTTCGGGCAAGTCGACGCTGCTGTCGCTGCTCAAGCCCGAGATCGCGCCGGCGGGTACGCGCTCCGGCGAGCTGCGCGTGCTGGGCGAGCCCGTCGCCGACATGGATGTGCGGGCATCGGCGGAGCGCGTGGGCTACGTGTTCCAGGATCCCGAGAACCAGATTGTGTGCGAGACCGTGTGGCACGAGATGGCGTTTGGCCTGGAAAACTTAGGCATGTCGCGCGACGAGATGCGCCGCCGTGTTGCCGAGACCAGCTATTTCTTTGGTCTGGAGGACTGGCTTCATCGCGATACCGATACGCTTTCGGGTGGCCGCAAGCAGCTGCTGTCGCTTGCCGCCGTTCTGGCGCTGCGTCCGCGTGTGCTGTTACTCGACGAGCCCACGTCTCAGCTTGATCCGGTTGCGGAGAAGAATTTCCTGCACGCGCTGTTTCGTGTGAATCGCGAGCTGGGCTGCACGGTTGTTGTGGCGACGCATCAGCCGCGCCCAATGCTCGAATACGCGACGTGTGCGTACCGGATTGAGGACGGTCGCGTGCGCGAGGTGGCGGATATGGCTTCTTTGGGACGCCGAGAATCGCTGGTTTCCGATGATATGTTGGGGTGGGGTGCCATCCGATGTGCAAAAAAAGGAGTATTCAGCAGGCGTGAGGACAATTTGGGCTCTCTGGAGCCGCCCGGGGACGTATCGAGTGCGAAAAAAAGTTCGGAATTGGACAAATCGTCCGAATTTGTGGCGCAAACGTCGCTCGAGAACGGCTTGGAAGCCTTCTCGCGCACGGATGGAAGCAGAATACTCCAAAAAATGCACGCTGGGTCGGCTACCACCCTGTCGGAAGGTTGGTTTCGCTACGATCGAGCGTCCGGCTGGGTGTTGCGTGGGCTCGATGCGTCGTTTTCGGCCGGTGCGGTGCATGCGATCGTGGGCGGCAACGGATGCGGTAAGTCGACGATGCTCTCGGTGCTGGCGAAGACCGCCAAGCTGCAGCGCGGCCGCATGGTGCGCGGAGCGGCCTCGGCGGCGTTGCTGCCTCAGAATCCCAAAGCATTGCTGGTTGCCGAGACGGTGTGCGACGAGCTGATGGAATGGGCTTCAGCCTGCGGATATGACGAGACCGTGGCGCGGGAGCGCGCGGCGAGCTTGGGGCTGGACGGCCTGGAGACGCGCCACCCCTACGACCTCTCGGGCGGACAGCGCCAGCTGCTCGCACTGGCAAAGCTGCTGCTGATCGGCCCCGAGCTGCTGCTGCTTGACGAGCCCACGAAGGGCTTGGACCTGGAGAGTCGCCGCACCATCGCCCGCGCCCTGCGTGACCATGCGAAGGCTGGCGGCACCGTCATCATGGCTACGCACGATTTGGACTTTGCCGAGCAGGTAGCCGACGACGTCGCCATGATGTTTGACGGCGAGATTGCCTGCATGGAGTCCCCGGCCGACTTCTTTGCCGACAACGTGTTCTATAGGGCGTGATGGGATGACGGACTGTCGTTTCTCGCGTTTGCTTGCAAAACTGGAGATCCCGCTGTTGTTGGCGGTGCCGGCGGTGATGGCTGCGTCGTTGCTAGCGGGCGTTGAGCAGGCGGCACTTGCCATGCTGGTCGTGGTGGCGCTGGTGCTCGCGCTGTTCTTTGCGGGTTATGAGGCATCTCGTCCGGGTTTGCGCCAGATTATGCCCACGCTGGTGCTCGCGGCGCTGGCGGCGGCGGGGCGCATCCTGTTTGGGCCCATTCCCGACTTTAAACCGGTGAGCGCCATCGCCATTATCGCGGGGGCGACGCTTGGTCGCCGCAATGGTTTCATGGTTGGCGCGCTGGCGGCGCTGACCAGCAATTTCTTTTTTGGGCAGGGCATGTGGACGCCGTGGCAGATGTATGCCTGGGGCCTGGTTGGCTATGTTGGCGGCGCGCTGGCGTACGCGGGTGCGTTCGACCGCGCCGACGGCACCGTGCGATTGCCGGCGCTGCTGGCGTACGGTTTTGCGTCGGGCTTGCTCTATGGCGTCGTGATTAACGCGTATGACATCATTGGATTTGTACAGCCGCTTACTTGGGCGGGTGCCGTGGCGCGTCTTGCCACGGCAGTGCCGTTCGATATTACGCACGGCCTTGCGACCTGCGTGTTTTTGGCCGCCTTGTACAAGCCTTGGTGTCGCCGCATTAACCGTGTCGTCGTGAAATACGGGCTGTAAGGCATTTCGCGTTCCCTCACGAACTTGCGGTGGAATAGTTCTCGTTTTTGGCTATTTGCTGCCCAAACAGGAACTATTCCACCGCAACTTATAGGGGGAGAGGGGTCACATGATTTGTTTTCCTCTGTCCCCCAGGAATTACTTGGGGCTAGAGCTCTAGCGTGAGGGTGACGGGGCAGTGGTCGCTGCCAAAGATGTCGCCGCGGATATCGGTGTCGCGCACGGTATTGGCGATTGAATCACTTACCAAGAAGTAATCGATGCGCCAGCCGGCGTTGTTCTTGCGGGCATTAAAGCGATAGCTCCACCAGCTGTAGACGCCCTCGACGTCTGGATTAGCCGTGCGCCAGGTATCGGTAAAGCCGGCGTTGAGCAGCTCGGTAAACTTGCCGCGTTCTTCGTCCGAAAAGCCGGCGTTGCCGCGGTTGGACTTGGGGTTCTTAAGGTCGATCT
>USHR01000087.1 GCA_900554495.1 uncultured Collinsella sp. | reverse complement strand
TAGGACCGCCCATGAAAGCACTTCCGTTTCCCTGCATCCGCCCGGCTCAGGACCGTGTGCTCGAGGCGCTGCCTGCAATGGGCAGTATCCTGAGCGGCAACGATGCTCTGCGCGGAGCCCTTGCCGATGGCCTGATGCTCAAGGACCCGGGTGCGGCGTATTACGTGTACGAATGCTCGGGCGAGCCGGGACGCGTGACGGGTGTCGTGGCGATTTGCCCGACGAGTGTACTTGCGGGCGACAAGAGCGATGCCAGCGCTGACGTGGCCGCTGCTGCGCGCGCGATCGCCGAGCTCAAGGTGCAGCCGCGCCCCGTGTCGCTCGCCTACGAGGCCTCGCCCGTCATGGATATCATCCTGGGCGCTGCCAAAGAGGGCGCGTCGCTCTACGCCGTTACCGACCCCGCGGGCATTACGCACCGCGCGTGGGAGGTCAAGCGCGAGGACGCCGTCGGGGCCATCCGCGCTATGCTCGACCAAGCACCGGAGCCGGCACTGACCGACGACCCCGCCTACGCCGCCGCTCTGACCGGGGCGTCGCAGCTGCTGGCCGATGAGGCCCGTGCCGCCGGAACGTACACCGGCAAGGAGCCGTTCAACTTTACCGTTGCCGTGCTCTTCCCCGCCGCGCAGGTCAGCGGCGCCGCGCCGCAAGTTCCGACAGGTCTGCTCACGCACCAGGTCGCGCGGTTCTAGCAAGACCAGACCGCCCAGCACAATAATCGGCAGCTCAACAAACAGGGGGCGGAGATGCAGCAGGTACATGCATCTCCGCCCCTTTCGCGTCGAGAAGTTATGCCGGCGACCCGTGCCGCCGCGCTCGCGTTATCCGCGCTGCGGACACGCAGTAGCCACGAGCGGTTCAAGCCCCAGCTCGCGCGCATAATCTTCCTGCGTAAAGACTTCGACCAGCTCAAACGTACCGGCCTCGTCGTCAAACACGAAATGCAGCACCGAGCAGTTACCCGGCACGCGATCGCGCTCATCAGCCGCCGCACCCTTCACGTGGTCCATGAACTCCTTGATGGCCGAGCCGTGGCTCACCGCGAGCACGCACTCGTGGTCCGGGCGACGCATAAGATCGGTCAACGTCGCCACCATGCGCTCGCGCACCTGCATCTGGCCCTCGCCGCCAAACTGGCGATAGAAGTCGCGCCACGGGCGCTCGGGCATGAGCATCACGCGCTCGGCCTCAAAGTCCCCAAAGAACCACTCACGCAGGCCGTCCAGGCGCTCGTACGCCAAGCCCGGCCACAAGTTGGCGATAGTCTGCTCGGTGCGATGAAGCGTGGAGGTGTAGGCATGATCGGGCTCAATGCCGCGCGCACGTAAAAACATGCCGGCGCGCGCCGCCTGGTCGCAACCCAACTGCGTAAGCGGCGAGTCACTCCACCCCTGAATGATACGCTTGAGGTTGAATATCGTCTGTCCATGACGGACCAGATACAGATCTTTATTCATAGGGGTCCTTTCGTTCGTTACCAATCAAGGAGCGAAAACGCCCCGTCGCAATAGCCAAAATGAAGCACGGCTCCGTTGTCGGGTAGCTCTCCCCTGCCAGTCACATACTCAAGAAACTCCTGGCAGGCTGAGCCGTGGGAAACCGCCAGCACGCAGTCGTGCTGCGGCCTGGCCATGATGCGCGACAGCACCGCGACCATACGCGACTGGAGCTGCACTTCAGACTCGCCACCAAAGGCCACCGGATAATCACCCCAGGGCTGCGGCGGCATATCGCGATTTGATGTGCCCTCCAGCGAGCCCAAATGCCACTCGCGTAGGTCATCGACCAGCTCTATCGAGCAGCCCTCGCCAGCAATTAGCTCAGCCGTACGCCGCGCCCGGCCCAACGGGGAGGAATACACACGGTCAAAGGTCACGCCACGCGCCTCAAACGCCGCGCGCGTCGCCAGCGCCTGCTCGCGCCCGCGCGCCGTAAGCGGCGAATCGTGCCCACCCTGCAAAATGTTCTGCACGTTGAGCTCAGTCTGCCCATGCCGCACCAAATACAAATCTGCCACACGTCCTCCCCTCGCACCACCGCAAAGGGGACAGGTACCTTTGTGGTGGTTTACCGCCGGATCACACCGCGGTGACGCTCAGCTACACCAGTACGTCGGCAAGCGGGCGCTTGGGTACGTGGTGCACCTGCGCCTCGTCGCGCCAGTAATTAATTGAGCCGTCGGGGTTGGAATCGATCGCATCGATCACCTGCGTCTCGGCCGGAACGCCAAACGCCATGATCAGCTTGAGCTCATACTTGTCGCTATCGAGCCCCATGGCATCGATCGCGTGGGGCGTAAAGGCCTTGAACATGCAGGCAGCCACCTCGGGCGTGGCGCTGCGGGCGGCGAGCATCATCGTCTGCGCGGCAATGCCCGTGTCGACCTCGGTGATGGACGCGGCGGGCTTACCCGGAACAGCGCGCTCGGCAAGAATCGCGATGTAGCCGGTCGGGCGCTCGCCCTCATCGGGACCCGACCAATCCTTGAGCGCACCGGCCCACGCGAGCTCATCAAATACGCGCGCGCAGTCCTCGGCACCGCTCACCACATGAAAACGCAGGCGCTGAGCATTGGCGCCACAGGGAGCCAGATGCGCAAGCTCCGCCAGCTCGAGCAAAAACTCGCGCGGCACGCGCATGGACTCGTCAAATCGACGGCACGTGCGGGCGCGGCGAACCAGCGCGTCAAACGTGTCCAGGCCAAGCTTTTCGCAACCCTGCTTCGCCATCGACTCGGCGCTTACCGGCGCCGCGGGAACTGTTTCGTTCATAGGACCCCCCAATAAAAGCCAATTGTCCTTAAGAAAATCTAACCTAAAACGTAGGCAATAACGAACAGAGCCGCAATGTTCTACACCTGTTGAATATCCCACATCCAAGCGGGAACAAAGATAACAATTCGGGAAGGTGAGGCTCCCATTCGCCCTTTCCGCCCCACGCGACAGCGCCCTTGGGCGATACTGGTTGCAAGAGCTACGGCTTACGCCGCACGGAAAGGAGACATCATGGGCATCTTTAAGAACGATGACAAGCAATCGAGCGCATTTGGATTTGACGAGAAAAGCATGGCAGGCAAGGCCGTCAAGGCCGTGCGCTGGATTTACGCCATCACGGGCATCTTGGCGCTCGTCGCCGGCATCGCACTGCTGTTTGCGCCCGCCAAGTCCCTCGTCTTCCTAACGACCGTCTTGGGCTTCTACTTTGTGATCACGGCCGCGATCAGGCTGTTTACCGCTGTTTTCGAGCCGCTGTTGCCCACCGGCTGGCGCGTTACGAGCATCATCTCCAACCTGCTCATCATTCTGGGCGGCGTCATAATCCTGCGCAATCAGGCCTTCTCGACCGCAACGCTCACCACGCTCGTGGTGGTCGTCGCCGGCTTTGGCTGGATTGTCGAGGGCGTCATGTCCATTCTGGAGTCCGAGCTTTCCGCCAACCGCGCCCTCGCCATCCTGAGCGGCGCACTCTCCATCATCGCGGGCATGTTCGTGTTTATCTATCCGCTGTGGTCGGCCAAGATGCTCGTCATCTTTAGCGGTGCCGCGCTGCTGGTGTTTGGCGTGACGCTCATTGTCCGCGCCATTCAATTTGGCAAACTGGTGCGCTAGATGCCAAAGACGCTTTTTATTGATGCCGACGCCTGCCCGGTCACGCGCGAGTCGATTGACTGCGCACGGAGGGCGGGCGTCGCCGTCGTTATCGCCGGTAACAGCACGCAGAACCTGGAACGCCATATTCGCCGCGACGATCCGCGCGACGCCGAGCACGCACGTCGGGGCTTTTGGGTCACGACGCTCGATGTGAGTGTGGGAGCCGATAGCGCCGACTTTGCCATTATCGAGCGCCTGCAGGCTGGCGACGTGGTCGTGACACAAGACATAGGCCTGGCGAGTATGGTGCTCGGACGCGATGCCGCCGCCATCGGCGTGCGCGGGCGCGTCTACGATAAGGCGACCATCGACATGCAGCTGTTTATTCGCCACGAGGAAAAGAAGGTGCGCCGCGCCGGGGGACGCACCCGCGGGCCGGCAGCCTTCACCAGCGAGGACCGAGCCCACTTTAAACGCAACCTCACCGAGCTGTTGCGCTAACCAAGGCAGATTTTCGGGACATGCCCGGAAATCTGCCTTTTTGTTTAGAGCGGTGTGAGCGCTCAGGATCCATGGCTCAACAAAAAACGGGCTTCAAAATGCCATGCATCGCCGCATTGTGCAGGCGCCGAGCATGACTATTTTGAAGCCCGTTTTGTTAGGCCTGCTTAGAGGCCGAAGGCGGAAAGAACGAGTCCCCAACCGGCGCCAATGACGTACATCATGACCAGGAACACGGCGTTTTCGCGAGCGCTGCGGTTGGTACGGAACAGCACCAGGTAGCCCACGCCGGCAGAGATAAGCGTGCCGGCGAGCATCGGCGCCAGCTGCAGCGCACCTTCGAGGTACAACTGCGTAATAACGACGCTAGCAGAGCAGTTGGGGATCAGACCGACAAGCGCCGAGCCCAGGACAGCGAGCGTCTCGTTGCCGCGCAGGAATTGCTCGATTGCGGACTCGCCAAAGGTCTCGAGCACGGCCACCAGAATCAGCGTCACCAGGAAAATGAATACCGACACCTGCACGGTGTGGGAGATCGCGCTGCGGATGATCGACAGAACGGGCGCGCCCTCGTGAGAGTGGCTGTGGTCGTGGTGGTGCTCGTGCTCGTCCGTGTGACCATGGTCGTGGCCGTGGTCATGCCCGTGCTCGTCCTCATCCTCGTCACAGCCGCAATGATCGCGTTCGCACAGCTCGTGAATGTGATCGGCACTTACGCCCGCCTCGGCCACTTCGTCAATGATGTCGCCACCGCTGTGGTCATCGTGCGCGCAGTTCACGTGTGCCGGATTAACCGCGGTCCCCAGCACGGTGCGACGAATCGCCGCATGCGCGCGGGCATTACGACGAAGGCCACGGATAGCCGCATCCACGATAAAGCCCGTGACCAGAGCGATCAGCGCCTTCGAGACGAGCAGCATCGCCATGGTCTGCACGGGTACTTGCTCGGCGAGCAACAGCGGCAACATCTCGTCGGAGGTCGATAGGAACACGGCGACCAGCGTGCCCAGCGTCACGACACGGCCGGCGTACAGCGTTGCTGCCATGGCCGAAAATCCGCACTGCGGCACTATGCCCAGCAGCGAGCCAACCACGGGACCCGCGGCGCCGGCACGCTTGATAGCGCCGTTGACGCGGTCGCCAGCAACGTGCTCAAGCGTCTCGAGGGCAAGATACGTCACCAACAAAAACGGCACCAGCGACAGCGTGTCCTTGCCGGCGTCGAGCAGAATATCTATCAGTAAATCCATGACGGATGGAACCTTTCGTGTCTTTCGGCAGCATTGTAAAAGTCCTAGCGGTCAACTAGGGTATTGTAGTTGTCCCGGGCGCGGTGCCAATAGTTGCCCATGGTAAACTATCATCTCGCCACAACTCAGTAACCCCGAGCCGCGCAACGCGGCCCGTCCAAGGAGCAGCATATGAATGTTTCGCAAGCACTCGAATACGAGCGCCAGCCGTTTATCCCCATGTTTATCTACGGCGACCACGGCGCCATGGAGTCCGAGCGCCAGAAGGGCGAGGAGGCCCTCAAGGTGCTCGAGACCGAGTACTTTACCGCCGAGGGCGACCCCGGCTTCGACTTTGCTACTGTGCGCGACCTGGCCGACCGCAACCGCGACCTATGCGACCAGATTGGCGAGGCGCGCCTGCGCAACGTGACGCCCGCGACGCTCTCGCGCGGCCTGTCCGACGCCGACACCTGCGCCGCCATCGGCAAGATGCAAAAACGCACCGCCGCATCGGTCATGCGCGAGATCCGCGGTGACCGCGACGCACTCGGCGTGGCCTATGCCCGCAAGCCTATCCAGGGCACGGTGCTCGGCATCGACATCGAGACCACCGGCCGCGCGCCCGAGCGCGGTTACATCATCAACGTGGGCTGGGAGATCATGGATCTCACCAGCGACGCCGTGCCGCATGACGCCGAGGCGCACTACTGCGGCCTGCCCGACATCTACCGCGGCGAGGATGTGCCACTATCGAACATCCATCACATTACCTGGGACGACATCGACGGCAAAAAGCCGTTCCGCGAGAACAAGGAGCTGCAGAAGCAGCTGCTCAAGCTCATGAAGAAGTATCCCTATATGGCACATAATGCCGCCTTCGAGGACAGCTGGTTCAAAATTCATCTGGACGGTTATGCCGAGGCACGCCGCGCAGGCAAGATCATCGTCATCGACTCGCGCCAGATCTGCCGCAGCTTGGACGCCGACGTGCGCTCGCTCCCCCGCGAGTCCGCGCCCGCTGCGCTCGAGAACTGGGCACGCCGCCGTGGCACCCTCGCCGCCGACGCCAACGAGCAGCACCTGGGCCTCGACGACACCGACCTCATGCTCCGTACCGTCCAGGCCGAGTTCAACCTCAAGAACCTGTTTGCGAAATAACTGATCCACCTGCGGGAGCGCCCGCCAGGCACAGCACAATCCGTCTGGGCGCACCGACACGCAGTAAACTAGGGCGCAGCCTTATGGCTGCACCCTAGTTTTCATCAAAACGAGCAAATACTCGTGCTTCACACAGTCGACAGGTTGCCCACCTACATTTTTCGAGTTGTTCGGCCAGCTGAACCACTAGTCAAGGCCCCTTGAACCGCAATCGAGCGCTGTAGTCGCCTTAATTTCGCATCCAGGCCCCATTTATCTACCTGAATCAATTCGAATAGAACGTTGCGATCGTACCATTCATATAGGATAAGGCCGAATAACTCAAATTATGTTGGTGAGGCATCTGGGCGGTCGGCAAAAACGCTTAGAAGCTA
Source organism: uncultured Collinsella sp. (assembly GCA_900554495.1). Taxonomy (GTDB): domain Bacteria; phylum Actinomycetota; class Coriobacteriia; order Coriobacteriales; family Coriobacteriaceae; genus Collinsella. The sequence continues at coordinate 852 of USHR01000087.1, read as the reverse complement.
CGAATTCGCAACTAAAGTTCACCAAAAAGGCGCAGCTGTCAGAAACCTCCCAAGCTGAAGCTGCTCCTTCGATACGACAGCTCAAAGCCCCTCCACCGTTCGCAGAAGATAAGCCACGCCCCAATACCGTTGCCCGAAGTTTCGAGCGTATGTGGCGTCTGCTATGCCATCATGCGCGTATGGGAATCGTTCTGTCACATACCACGGCACGCGCTGTATACCAAACAGCCAACTCGCTCGCAAGCTACGCGATCGATCCCTTACCTATGGAAAAGATCAGGGTGTCTGCGCCGACCACGTCCGACCTGGAAGCGGCGCGAGCATGGCTCAACAGAAAGAATGTCGATTCTGAAAGCATCCATGTGCTGACGTTTTCCAATAATGCCAAAAGGCACCGTAAGGGCTGCATCTGCCACTGCTCGCGCTATACGTTTGATGCAGAAAGCTACCTAGAACTCGAGCCGAACGTCTACATCGTCGATATCAAGCTGTGCGCGTTAGAAGCAACAGCCGACCTCAACCTTACTGAGCTCGTTGAGTATTACTTTGAAATCTGCGGCTCCTACGCGCTTGAAACGTCCGACGAAACTCAATATCGCGAGCGCCCAGCCCTAACCAGCGTTGAAGAGCTCAGAGCCTTCTTTTCAAAGGCATCGGGGTATCGTGGATCCAATAAAGCCCTTAAGGCACTTTCTCATGTACGCGGAGGCTGTCGCTCTCCACTCGAAACGGCGTTTGTCATGATGCTGACAATGCCCAAGTCAATGGGTGGCTTAGCCATACGTGCCATCAAAACGGATTATCCGATCCCAGTCCCCAAAAGATACGCCGCCCTAACGCGACGGACGGTTT